>NZ_BAAILO010000530.1:75415-133966 GCF_054589115.1 Cupriavidus sp. 8B
TAAGCACCACATCCTCGTCGACGCCAACGGAATCCCCGTCAGCGCGATCCTGACCAGCGCGAACCGAAACGACGTCACCCAACTCCTGCCGCGCATCGACGCGATTCCACCGATTCGCGGCGTGCGTGGCCGACCACTTCAGAAACCCAAAGTCATCTATGCCGATCGCGGCTACGATTCCGAACTGCATCGTCGGAAGCTACGCGAGCGCGGCATCAAGCCAGTGCTCGCGAAACGCCGAACCGAACACGGTAGCGGTCTCGGCAAGTTTCGCTGGGTGGTCGAACGTACTCATGCATGGCTCCACAGTTTCCGTCGTCTTCGCATTCGCTTCGAGCGCCGCGCTGACATTCACGAAGCATTCCTGAAACTTGGCTGCTCTCTCGTTTGCTGGAACGTCTTCAGGCGTGCTGAGCAGTCTTTTTGATATGGTCTCCTAGGGCTTCGGCGCATCGAATTGCGCCATGGCCGTAGGCATTGGCTTTGAGCACCGCAAGCGCGCGGCCTCCACGCACGGTTCTCAAGTGTCCATAGTTGCGGCGCAGGACCACAAGGTCAATTCGAGCGAGAGCAGGGCGAGCCATGAGTAGACTAAATCGGGGATGAGATGACTTCGGTGTCCGAACGCGGGAAGGGAAGCTGCATCGGTTGAGATAGAGAACGACGCAGTCATTTGAGGCACTGAAGCCGGACTGCCGGTATGCTTTGGTCGCGCAGGACGAGTGCGCGACCAGCAGGGGAAGGTGGGTAGAGCGGAAGGTAGGGCTTTCGGGCACACGTCTTCGGCCTTACCTATGCTTCCTGGGAGATTAACTGTTGCTCGGGAAGGCGAACTGCGCCTTCTCGTTGCTTTCGCGCTTGGGCCAGCGTTGGGTGATTGCCTTCCGGCGGGTGTAGAAGCGGACGCCATCAGGACCGTAAGCATGCAGATCGCCGAACAGGGAGCGCTTCCAACCGCCGAAGCTGTGGTAGGCCACGGGCACTGGTAGCGGAACATTGACGCCAACCATGCCGACTTCGATTTCGTCGCAGAACAAACGGGCCGCTTCACCGTCGCGCGTAAAGATGCACGTTCCGTTTCCGTACTCATGCGCGTTGATGAGCTGCATCGCTTCCTGCAGGCTCTTGACGCGCACGATGCACAGTACCGGGCCGAAAATCTCATCCTTGTAGATGCTCATTTCGGGCTTCACGTTGTCAAACAACGTGCCGCCAACGAAGTAGCCATTCTCATGGCCGGGAACCTTGAGTCCGCGTCCATCTACAAGCAGGTTTGCCCCAGCGGCTTCACCGTCATCGATATAGCCGGTCACGCGCTCAAAGGCAGCTGCCGTGACAAGCGGGCCCATGTCGAGACCACAAGAAGTGCCCGGACCAATCTTCAGTGCCTGGATTTGGGGCACAATCTTCTCGACCAGGGCGTCGGCAATCTCGTTCCCGACACACACTGCCACCGAGATGGCCATGCAGCGCTCGCCGCAAGAGCCGTATGCCGCTCCCATTAATGCATTGACGGCGTTGTTGAGGTCGGCGTCTGGCATCAGAACTGCATGGTTCTTTGCCCCACCCAGAGCCTGGACACGCTTGCCGCGCTTGGTGCCTTCGGCGTAAATGTACTCGGCGATAGGCGTCGACCCCACGAAGCTCAGGGCCTTGACGTCGGGGTGGTCAATCAGCGTGTCGACGGCTTGCTTATCGCCGTTGACCACATTCAGAACCCCCTTGGGCAATCCTGCCTTGTGGAACAGCTCGGCAATCAGGAGCGTCGAACTCGGGTCTCGCTCGGACGGCTTCAATATGAAGGTGTTGCCGCAAGCGACGGCCAGCGGGTACATCCACAGCGGTACCATCGCCGGGAAGTTAAACGGAGTGATACCCGCAACCACGCCGAGCGGTTGGAAGTCACTCCAGGCGTCGATGTTGGGGCCTACGCTTCGATTGTATTCGCCCTTGAGAAGCTCGGGAACCGCACACGCGTATTCCACGTTTTCGATGCCGCGCTTGAGTTCACCGGCAGCATCCTCGATCGTCTTGCCATGTTCCTGGCTGATGAGCTCGACGATAGCCTGCTCGTTCTCCTCGAGCAGTTGCTTGAAGCGGAAGAGAACCTGTGCCCGCTTTGCCGGCGGCGTATTGCGCCATGCCGGGAATGCCGCCTTGGCGGTCAGGATGGCGTGCTGCAGTGTGGCGGAATCTGCCAGGATAATCTGGCGAGTGACCTCGCCGGTGGACGGGTTGTAGACCGGCGAGGAGCGGCCTTCGCCCACGACACGCTCACCATTGATCAGATGTGGGATGGTATTCATAGAATATCCGGAACGATAGATGTTGCTGAGATGGGACGCCTACATTGCCTCAGGCAAGGGTTTCAATGACCGCTCCGACTGCGTCGAACATGGTGTCCAGCTCGCTGGTCGTCGTGTTGAATGCCGGGCCAAACTGGAGCGTGTCGCCGCCAAAGCGGACATAGAAGCCCTTCTTCCACAGCGTGAGGCCGGCCTCAAACGGGCGGATGGTCGCGTCACCGTCACGCGGTGCCAGCTGGATCGCGCCGGCCAGACCGCAGTTGCGGATGTCGACGACGTGCTTCGCGCCGCGAATGCCGTGAATCGCCTGCTCGAAATGGGGTGCCAAGTCGGCGGCCTTCTGAATCAGACTCTCACGCTTGAGCAAGTCCAGCGTAGCCAAGCCGGCAGCACAGGCAACGGGGTGGGCGGAATACGTGTAACCGTGTGCGAACTCGACAGCGTGCTGCGGTGCCGGCTGGTTCATGAATGTCTCGTAGATTTCGCTTGATGCGATGACCGCGCCCATGGGGATTGCGCCGTTCGTGAGCTGCTTGGCGACATTCATGAGATCGGGGGTCACGCCGAAGAATTCCGCGCCGGTTGCCTCGCCCATGCGGCCGAATCCGGTGATGACCTCATCGAAAATCAGCAGGATGCCGTGCTGATCGCAGATTTCGCGCAGGCGCTGGAGGTAACCCTTGGGAGGGACAATGACGCCGGCCGAACCCGACATCGGCTCCACAATGACGGCCGCGATGTTCGAGGCGTCGTGCAGTTCGATGAGTTTGAGCAACTCGTTGGCGAGCTCGATGCCGCCGGTCTCGGCCTGGCCCTTGGTGAACGCGCAATCTGACTGCAGCGTGTGCGGCAGGTGATCCACGTCCATCAATTGGCCAAACGTCTTCCTGTTGCCACCGAGGCCGCCCAGGCTCGTGCCTGCAACGTTCACGCCGTGATAGCCGCGGGCGCGACCAATGAGCTTGGTCTTAGCCGGTTGGCCCTTGAGCCGCCAGTATGCGCGAGCCATCTTCACGGCCGTATCGGCGCATTCCGAGCCGGAATTCGTGTAGAAGACGTGCTTCAGGTTGCCGGGCATCATGTCCACGATGCGCTCGGCGAGCGTGAAGGACAGCGGGTGGCCAAACTGGAATGCCGGTGCATAGTCCAGCGTGCCCAGCTGGCTAGCCACGGCCTCCTGAATCTCTTTCCGGCTATGACCCGCACCACACGTCCACAGCCCCGACAGCCCGTCGAAGACCTTGCGGCCATCGGCGTCGATGAGATAACGCCCCTCAGCAGCAACGATCAGACGCGGGTCGTGATGGAAATTGCGGTTGGCACTGAACGGCATCCAGTGGGCGCTGAGATTCAGCGCGTTCTTGTTCCTGAGGGCGTGGACAGTTGAGGGATTCACGGCATTTCCTTTTGGTTGGCAGGGGGCCTAGGACGCAAGTGTGTACCTTCCATTGCGTGAGTAAAATACGATTTTTCTCAAGATTACTTATCATAGTACTCACCTATGCGGAAGCTTCCCCTATCCCAAGTCACCGACTTCGACCTTCGGTTGCTACGTGTCTTCCGTACCGTGGCGGAGGTTGGCAGCTTTGCTGCGGCCGAAAGCACCCTTGGCATCACACGATCGGCGATTAGTCTCCATATGAGTGACCTTGAGAAGCGGCTCGGCGTCCGGCTGTGTCAGCGCGGGCGCGCGGGATTCGCCCTAACTGACGAAGGGCGCGAGGTCCTCCGGGCAGGCGAGGCGGTGCTTGCCGCCATAGAGGGCTTTCGCACCGAGGTGAATCAGCTCCACCAGAACTTGCGAGGCGAACTCAATATCGGGCTCATGAACAACCTGGTAACCCAGCCCAAGATGCGCATTACCGATGCCCTGAGGGCAATCCGGCGCCAGAGCGACGGGGTGCGCATCAATATCAGCATGAGCACTCCCGAGGAAATTGAGCGTGGATTGCTGGATGGCCGCTTGCATGTCGGTGCCTTGCCACTCATCACGACCCTCACCGCGTTGGACTACAGCCCTCTTTATGAAGAGCGATCGTCGCTCTACTGTAGTTGGGGCCATCGATTGTTTGCATCAGCAGGGAGCGTGACCATGGCTGATCTGCGAGATACGCCCGCGGTGGCGCCAAGCTATCGGATGAGTGCTGAAGCTATGCAATTGCACCAGGATCTTGCCTGCACTGCGACGGCGACGGACCGAGAGGGGATCGCCTTCTTGATTCTCACAGGCGAATACATCGGCTTCTTGCCGGACCATTTTGCTGCCACATGGGTTGAGAAGGGGATGCTTGCGACCCTGTCACCGGAGGAAATGCAGTTCGTCGTGACGCTAGGGGTTGCGACGCGAAAGGCACGAAGGAAGAACCTCATTGTGGATCGGTTTCTCGAAGTGCTCCTTCAAAACGCCTGATCGCATGGCGAACGATGCCGCGTGGCGGGCAAGCGCACGCACCTGACTTTCAACACGCTATTTCCAGTGGCTGTGCAGGGCACCGGGAGTCGCATGCCGGCGCAAAATACACTTTCCCGGCTGCCCAGGTTGGGTTACCGAGAATCCCTTGCAGCGAAGCCGACAAGCAGGTGTCGCCGGCTTCGCTGGCGCGGTGCCCAGACCAAATTACATCTGCAGGCACAGGTATTTGATCTCGAGGTATTCCTCGATACCGTGACGCGAGCCTTCGCGACCAAGGCCAGATTGCTTGATGCCGCCGAACGGTGCCACCTCATTGGAGATCAGGCCCGTGTTCAGGCCCACCATGCCATACTCCAGCGCTTCGGCCGTGCGCCATGCACGGGTGATATCGCGGGTGTAAAGGTAGGCCGCGAGACCGTACTCCGTGGCATTGGCGGCGGCCACAGCGTCTTCATCGCGCTTGAAGCAGAACAGCGGCGCCACTGGGCCGAAAATTTCCTCGAGCGCGACGCGCATCTCGACCGTAGCGTCGGCGATTACGGTCGGCGCAAAATAGGTACCGCCCAGTTGATGCTTGCGCCCGCCAGTGAGCAAACGACCGCCCTTCGACATGGCGTCATCCACTAGCGAAGTTACTTTCTCGACGGCAGCGTCCTCGATCAGCGGACCAATCACGACACCATCCTCCAGACCATTTCCCACGCGCAGCTGGCTCGCGCGTTCGGCAAACTTCGTCGCGAAAGCGTCGTAGATGCCGTTCTGGATATAGAAGCGGTTCGCGCAGACACAGGTCTGGCCACCATTGCGGTACTTGGCCGCGATGGCGCCTTCCACTGCGGCGTCTACATCGGCATCGTCAAACACAACAAATGGTGCGTTGCCCCCCAATTCCAGAGATAGACGCTTTACCGTAGGCGCCGACTGGGCCATCAGGATTCGACCTACTTCCGTCGAGCCCGTAAACGAAAGCTTGCGCACAATCGGACTACGGGTCAGCACTGCGCCGATCGTCTTCGCATCCCCAGTCACCACCTGGAGCACGCCGGCTGGCACGCCCGCCCGATGAGCCAATTCGGCCAGTGCGAGTGCGGACAGCGGGGTGAGTTCGGCGGGCTTGACGACAATGGCACAACCCGCTGCCAGAGCCGGGGCCACCTTGCGCGTGATCATCGCCGCCGGAAAATTCCACGGCGTGATCGCGGCGCAGACACCCACCGGCTGGCGCAACGTTACCAGCCGCTTATCGGCGGCGGGACTCGCCAGCACTTCGCCATCCACGCGCTTGGCCTCCTCTGCAAACCACTCAATAAAGCTGGCCGCGTAGCTGATCTCCCCCTTGGCTTCGCCAAGCGGTTTGCCCTGCTCGCGCGTCATCAGATAGGCAAGGTCATCGGTGTTGGCGATCACGAGGTCGAACCAGCGGTGCAAGATGATCGCCCGTTCCTTGCCGGTCTTCTGTGCCCAGCCCTTTTGAGCCACTTCAGCGGCGGCAATTGCACACTCTGTTTCGGCGGCTCGTAAGTCTGGCACCTTTGCAATGATCTCGCCTGTGGCCGGGTCCGTCACGTCAAACGTAGCGCCGGAATCGGATCCCACCCACTGGCCATCGACATAGGCCAGCTGCTTGAATAGCGAAGGATCTTTTACATGCATGATGAATTACCCAGTAAAGGCAGAACGCTTGTCGCGTTCAAGAGAATGAAGTAAAACGACGCGTTGCGCGTAGCGTCATATAACAACACGAAGCTTCGCCTTGTCAGACCACGTGCGCCATATGCAAGTGCCATTGACGCTTCTGTGGCTGGCAGTCATTGATGCATGGGTGAGTAGCACAACCGCGTCACCACCCTACGACGTTAAATCAGCACGTAGACTTTGCGTAGTGTCTCTTGAATGGTCGAAATTCCGAACGTATTGGGTGGAAAGAAGAGCGTATCCCCGCTCCTGAACGCATACACGGACCCGTCATGCGAAGTAAATTCGCCACTTCCACAAAGAATATGCATCACTTCACCAGCGGCGACCTGGCGCTCGAAGCGACCACGACTGCATTCCCAAATGCCAGTCTTGCACTCTTGGCGCTCAGGCATTTTGACTTCTAACGCCGAAATTTGGCAGGCCGGTTCGCTCAATGGGATCGGCACTGGGCCCTTGGCGAGTAAATCGCTAGTTGTCGACGATGAATGAATTATCTGGATACTCATTTTGCTCTGATAGGCGTAGATGTGAGAGGCGATGGGTCAAGATAGCTTATCCAGCAGGCTGTACCACGCAACCCCTGCAGCGATATAGAAGCGCTGCAGCCTGTGGAAGGGGATGGGTGCAAGCGGCGAAACCGGGTAGGGAAACTGTTCCCCACAGCTCATCAGGTCGGCTGCCAGATGCTTGCCAAAGCTGGTACAGAGCGCGATTCCGCGCCCGTTGCAACCCACCGCTATCGTGATACCAGGCGCTGGCTTATGAATGTGCGGCATGAAATCCCGGGTTACTGCGATGCGCCCGGACCAGCGGTATTCGAACTCCAGCGTTCCGAGCTGCGGGAATAACAACGCCAGCGATCGCTCCAGATGTGCGAAGTCCTTTGGTTGCTTAGGATCCGAAAAGAAGCCTCGCCCTCCCATCAGGAGGCGACCGGCATGATCTTTGCGGAAGTAAAGTAGCAGTCGCTGCGATGTGGAAGCTGTTTCTCCGCGCCGGAGTATCGTCCGCGCGATGTGACCGCGAAGCGGGCGCGTGGCAACAATAAAGCTGTTAGCGGTAAGCAACGTTTGCCTTAGTCCTTGCCAAAGTGCATCGCTGTAGCCGTTTGTCGCGATGACAACTTCCTCTGCGGTCACGACTGCGCCGGTAGAAAGGGTAGCCTTCCACTTAGCGCCTTCGCGCGCCAACCCTGTCACACAGCTGCCACCGTGAATCGTGGCACCGGCATGAATGGCCGCGTCGGCAAGTCCTCGGGCATAGGCCAAGGGCTGGACTGCCCCGGCCCTGCCGTCCAACCATCCGCCCGCAAACTGTCGCGTCCCGACACGTCGTTCCACCTCATTGCGATCAAGCATTTCAACTGGTACGCCGCGGCGCTGCCAGAGCCTCGCGCGCGAATGCAATGCCGGCACCGACTTAGGAGAGTACGCCAGCTGCAACCAGCCTGCGCGCACTGGATGACAATCGATCTTGTATCGCTCAACAAGGTCGAACACCAGATCCGCGGATCCGGACACTGCGTTAATTAGTGCTTCGGCGCGCTCGCCCCCAAGCATCCTCTCGAGTTCGTCCGGGTCATGCTTTAGGGATGGACTGACCTGGCCGCCGTTGCGCCCGGAGGCTCCCCAACCCGGTTCATGCGTGTCGACTACGCAGACATTGCTGCCGTGCTCGGCGAGATGCAATGCTGTCGATAGCCCAGTGTAGCCGGCGCCAATCACCAGCACGTCCACAGTCTTCGAGGCCAGCAAAGGAGGAACATTGGGTGCCACCGGTGCCGTTGCCGCCCAGAGGGATGGCGGAAGGGACGATGGCGCGGACACTTCAGTTGTATAGGTTGTGGCTATCATGGTGCGACGCCTCTCGCCAGGATGACTGGCGATTCAAAAACATGATGCGGGTTCAATAGATCTGGCTCGTTAGGAGCGCTGGGGGCCTCATTCCGGTGTTCCTGGCGACCACCTGTTTGATCGACGCTATAGCTCCGAGGTCATTAGGCTGGCCCACGCTCGGTTGACCGGAGTCTTCCGTCAATGCGAGGTCGGCCAATCAGGCGCCAGAGTGAGGCTACCGCCCCCGCGATGCCGTTGCGGAAAAACAATACTGTGACGACAAACAGAATTCCTGTGACGACGGTAACGCTCTCACCAAGTTTGAGAAATGCATCGATGTTGGTCAGCGAAGCCAAGACGTGGCCAATATCGCCCAGCTTGGTTTCCAGCGCTACGATGATCAACGCCCCGAGCATGGGTCCCCAGCGTGTACCTAACCCCCCGACCAATGTCATCAAGATCACGGTGCCGGACATAGACCAGTGGACATCGGACAGGGTTTCAAAGCCGAGTACGAGCACCTTGAGAGAACCGGCCAATCCGGCGACCGCGGCGGAGATCACGAACGCCACCAGCTTGAAGCGCTCCACGTTATACCCGAGCGACGCTGCACGGGATTCGTTTTCCTTAATGGCATGCAGCACGGCGCCGAACGGAGAGGAGACGACGCGCCAGAGGAGCAGGACCGCTGCGGTGGCGATCGTCAACACCACGTAATAGAGCACGAAGTCGTTGTCTAGCGGTAACACGCCAAGGAGCTTCCCACGAGGCACACCTTGCAGCCCATCTTCGCCACCCGTGAACGGTGCCTGGAGCATGACGAAGTAAAGCATTTGCGCAAGTGCTAGGGTGATCATTGAAAAATAGATGCCTTGGCGCCGGATTGCCAGTATTCCCATGGTGCCCCCAAGCAACGCACCTGTCAGTGTTCCGACAATGAGACCGAGTTCTGGGGTGATGCTCCAATGCTTTAGCGCATGCGCCGCAATGTATCCGGCCCCGCCAAACATTGCAGCATGCCCGAAGGAAAGAAGTCCTCCATAACCGATCAAAAGGTTGAACGCGCATGCGAACAGGGCGAAGCAGATAACTTTGAGTACAAACAGAGGATAGGCGCCTGCGTACGGCGCTAACAGCAGGAATGTCAGAACAAGCAGTGGCAACGGGTTCTTTCGCACGTCAGATCTCCTACTTCTCTTTGCCAAACAAGCCAGCAGGTCGCACCAGAAGCACGATGACCATAATGGCGAAGACAACGGTGGATGAGGCCTCTGGATAAACGACCTTGGCAAGCCCCTCAATCACGCCTAGGCCAAGGCCCGTTGCGACTGCGCCGAGGATCGAGCCCATGCCGCCGATCACGACGACGGCGAAGACGACGATGATCAGGTTCTGTCCCATCAGCGGTGAGACCTGGATCACCGGCGCAGCGAGCACGCCGGCAAACGCGGCTAACGCAACGCCAAATCCGTACGTCAGGGTGATCATCAATGGAACATTGATCCCAAAGGATTCGACAATCTTGGCGTTCTCCGTGCCGGCGCGCAGGTACGCTCCCAAACGGGTTTTCTCGATCAGGAACCAGGTCGCAAAACAGATGCCAAGGGACGCTGCGACGACCCACGCCCGGTAGTTTGGCAGCATCATGAAGCCAACGTCTGTGGCACCGCTGAGGGATTCCGGTGTGGGGTACGGCAACCCGGAGACGCCGTATGCCGAACGTAGAAGCCCCTCAATGACGAGCGTGATGCCGAGCGTGAGCAGAAGCCCATAGAGGTGATTGAGCTTGTAGATCCAGCGCAGCATGATCTTTTCGATCAGGATGCCGATCACGGCGACCGCCACCGGAGACAGCAGCAGCATCGTCCAGTAGCCAAGTCCGAGGTATTCCAGGCCCATCCAGGCCAGCACCGCGCCCAGCATGAACAGCGCGCCGTGGGCGAAGTTGATGACATTGAGCAGACCGAAGATCACGGCTAGCCCCAGACTCAACATCGCGTAGAACGCGCCATTGACGAGCCCCAGCAGCAGTTGCGACAGCAGCGCGGGCAGGGGGATTTCAAATAGGTTCATGGGTGCTCCTCATACGCCCAGCAATTCATGCAGCACCGGCATCTTTGCCTGCAGTTCGCTGGCATCGAAGCGTTCGACGATGCTGCCGTGCTCCATCACATAGAAGCGGTCGGCCAGCGGCGCGGCGAAGCGGAAGTTCTGCTCCACCATCACCACGGTGTATCCCTTCTGCTTGAGCATCCGGACCATGCGCGCCAGCGCCTGGACGATCACCGGCGCCAGCCCTTCCGAGATTTCATCGAGCAGCAGCAGGTTGGCGCCGGTGCGCAGGATGCGCCCCACCGCCAGCATTTGCTGCTCGCCGCCAGACAGGCGCGTGCCCTGGCTCTGGCGGCGCTCCTTCAGGTTGGGAAACATGTAGTAGATCTCGGCCTCGCTCATGCCCTCGCCTTGCCCTTTCAGCGTGGGCGGCAGCAGCAGGTTCTCCTCGCATGACAGGCTAGAGAAGATCGCGCGCTCTTCGGGGCAGTAGCCGATGCCGTAGTGCGCGATCTTGTGCGTGGGCAGGCCGATGGTCTCGTTGCCATTGACCTTGATCGAGCCCTTGCGCGCGCCGGTCAGTCCCATGATCGCGCGCAGCGTGGTGGTGCGCCCGGCGCCATTGCGGCCCAGCAGCGTGACCACTTCGCCGCGGTTCACGGTGAGGTCGACGCCGTGCAGGATGTGCGACTCGCCGTACCAGGCCTGCATGCCCTTGATTTCGAGGGCGGGAGTGTTGTTCGTGCTCATCGTTCGTTTCCCCCGGCTCAGTGCGCGCCCTGCAGTTCAGCGTCTGCAGTGCCCATGTAGGCCTCCATCACGCGCGGGTCCTTCGACACCTCGGCGTAAGGCCCTTCGGCCAGGATCGCGCCACGCTGCAGCACCGTGATCTTGTCGGCGATCCACGAGACCACGCTCATGTTGTGCTCGACCATCAGAATGGTACGGCCGGCCGAAACCTTCTTGATCAGCTGCGTGACGCGGTCCACGTCCTCGTGGCCCATGCCCTGCGTGGGCTCGTCGAGCAGCATCAGCTCGGGCTCCATCGCCAGCGTGGTGGCGATCTCCAGCGCGCGCTTGCGCCCGTACGGCAGGTTCACCGTCAGCGTGTGCGCGAACTCGGTCAGCCCCACCTGCTCGAGCAGCTCCATGGCGCGCCCGTTGAGCACGTCCAGCGAGCGTTCGCTGCGCCAGAACTGGTAGGCGGTGCCAAGCTGGCGCTGCAGCCCGATGCGCACGTTCTCCATCACCGTCAGGTGCGGGAACACCGCCGAGATCTGGAAGGAACGGATCACGCCGCGGCGCGCGATCTGCGCGGGCTTCTCGCGGGTGATGTCGATGCCGTTGAATACGATAGTGCCGGTGGTCGGCTCCAGGAACTTGGTGAGCAGGTTGAAGCAAGTGGTCTTGCCTGCGCCGTTGGGGCCGATCAATGCATGGATCGAGCCGCGACGTACGCGCAGGTTGACGTCTCTGACTGCGTCAAAACCTTTGAAGGATTTGCTCAATGAGTGGGTCTGCAGAATCAGGTCTTCGTGGGGCATGCCGTTTTAAGTGAAAGGCGTCGTCGCGCAAACGGGGGCAACGCGTGGCGTATCTGGAAGCCCGAGGCGGCCATTGCATTGGCCACCACGGCCGCCAACTTCCCCGCGCAACGGGGACGTCAAGCAGTGCTACAGGGAGGAGCAGATGCTGTGGCTACTTCGCCTGCGTTTTGAAAACGCGACATTGGCTTTCGGTGACCGGCAGAAAGACGTCGTCACCCGGCAAGGTCTTCTCCAGGGCGTAGAGATCCCAGGAACCCTTCGATTCCTGCGGCGACTTGACCCGGAAGTAGTAGTAGTCGTGGACCATGCGACCGTCTGGTCGCAACTTGGGATTGCGTACAACGTCGTCCTGGATCTGCAGTTCGTGCATCTTGCGAACCACCGTACGCGCATCGTCGGACTTGGTTGCCGCCACCGCTTTCAAATAGTGATAGACGGACGAATACACGCCGGCGTGCGTGAGGGAGGGCGGTCCCTTCTTGTAGATATCCATGAATCGCTTGCTGAATCGCCGGGTACCTTCATCGATATCCCAATAGAAGCTCTCAGGAAAGCGCAGACCCTTTGCCTGTGCCAGACCTATCCCCTTGATCTCATAGACGGTTGGAAAGAACGCAGCCTGCAGCTTCTTGGAGCCGAGCTGGAATTCGCTGGCTGTCTTGATCGCATTTGCGGAGTCGGCGCCCGAGTTCGCAAACGCCACAACATCGGCTTTCGACTGCTGCGCAGCGATGATCTGCGAGGACATATCGCTGCTGTTTAGTGGATGTTTCGATTCGCCTACGGTATAGGCACCGATTGCCTCGAGTTGCTTTCGCGCCTCGGCAACGGCGGCATTGCCGTACGCATAGTCCACAGTAATGAAGTACCAACCCTGTTTGGGCTTGGCCAGGCCTTTGATTGCCGCGGCGGTCTGCGAATAGGTGTCCCACATCCATTGAACCGCATATTCTGGCTGGCAGTCCTCGTTCGAGATGCGCAGGGGACCACCGGCGAACAAGGCTGCTTTCTTCTTCTGTACGGCAAGATTCTGCATCGCCAGCGCCACTGCGGAGTTCACCATGTCTGCATAGGCGTCCACCTTATTGACATCGGCCCATTCCCTGGCCTTGGCGAGCGCGATGTCCGTCTTGTTCTGGTGGTCGGCGGACAGCAACTCGATCTTCATGCCCTTGCATTCCCGGGCGAGGCAGTCGTCGATGGCCATTTGTGCCGCAACTACCGAACCTTGGCCGGAGAACTGCGAAAATGAACCGCTCATGTCTGTAAGCAAGCCGATCCTGACAGCTCCGTCGGAGATTTCTGCCTGCACCCCGGTTGCGAAAAGCATCGCCGTCAGCGCGACTGCGGACAGGCGAATTGTGTTGCTCAAACACTTGTTCATGATTTCCTCCGTGGACGTGGGTTCAGCGCGCGGTTGCGACCATGCCGTCGTCGATGTCGGCTTTGATGAGTGCCGGATCGCGCTCGGCCTCATCGCCATAACCACCGCCACCGCCCATATAGACCTTGACCCGGTCGCCACGATTGAGCGTGACCATGGATTTCGAAGCGAGCCTTTCTGTAACGCCATTGCGGGTCAGTTCACAATAGCCGCGTCTGCCCTCGTTGCCACCGAACAGGCCTTGCGGGGCATAGCGATGGCGATCGGCATAGATGGCGAAAACGACGCCATCCTTGAGCACGGAATACTCTCGGCTGAAGCCGGCACCGCCGCGGTACTTGCCGGCACCGAAAGAGTCTGGTTCCAGCGCATAACGCTCCAGCCGGAAAAAGTCGTACTCCATATCCAGAGCCTCGGCAGGCGTGTTGGCGCAGTTCGACAGCGGGGAGTCCACGGCGTCACACCCGTCGCCGTGCTGGGATCCGCCATAGCCGCCGCCGAAGATCTCCAGGTAGACACTGTAGCCCTCGTGGCGCTGCAGGGAGAAGCAGGCTGCGGTCAAGGTGTCGAAGCCGGTCGCGATGACCTTTTCCGGAGCGACCGGCGCTAATGCGCGCATGATGGCGTTGTAGATTCGATAGTTTGCTTCCAGTCGGGCACGGACAGGCGAGGGCGGGGCTGGGTTCAGGATCGAACCGTAGGGCGCCGTGATCCGAACCGCGCGCAGGATGCCATCGTTAAAAGGAATGTCCGGAGACGTCAGCACGGACTTGACACAGGTTACGGCGGCGGACACTGTGCACGAGAATGGCGAGTTCAGGTTGCGGCGTACCTGTGGGCTGCTGCCGGTGAAGTCGATATCGATAGATTCGCCTGTCACAGCTACCCTGACTTTGATCACCAGAGGCTCATCGGTCACGCCGTCATCGTCGATCACGTCTTCACCGTAATAGACACCATCCGGCAATTGGCCAATGGCGGCGCGGAAGCGCCGCTCAGAATAGTTGACCATTTCTGCCATGACCTCGGTCACCGCGCGATCGCCATATTTGTCGCAAAGTTGCACAAGCCGCGCCGCAGCGATGGCGTTGGCGGCAAACATGGCGTTCATGTCACCGATGGTCAGGTCCGGTACCCGGATATTCGCGCGGACCAGTTGTTCGAGCGGGCCGCCATCCCAGTCCCGGGTTCGAGACCAAAGGGTGGGGGGCAGGCGCAGCCCTTCCTGATAGATGTCGGTGGCGGCCGGATCGAGGCCTGGTGCGCCGCCGCCGAAGTCAATCTGGTGGGCGACACTGGCAGAGAACCCGATCAGCTTCGCGCCGTAGAAAATCGGGCAGAAGATATAGACGTCAGGCAGGTGCTGGCCACCCGAGTATGGGTCATTGGTGATCATGAAGTCGTCCGGGCCGATGGTTTCGACCGGATGACGTTCAAGGCATTGCTTCAGCGTGATGCCGATAGGGCCGAGTTGGATGGGGATAAGCTCGGCTTGCGCCACGATATCGCCATGCACATTCGCGATCGCCGCCGAGCCATCGCTGGCCTCGCGCAGGATGGTCGAATAGGCGGAGCGGATCATCTTTACGCCCATCTCACGCGCTGCGGCAAGGATGCTTTGGCTGATGATGGCGTTGTCGAAAGGATTGACCGGCATGCTCATGCTTCCTTGGAAAGAATCAGGTTGGATTGCGAATCGACGCTGGCTGCCCAGCCTGCCGGTACGAGAACGGTCGTGGTGTAGTCCTCCAGCACTGCTGGTCCCGACACTGTGGTCCCATCAGTACTAAGCCCCGCGACAGTGCGGCGGCGGCACGACGCCCAGGCTTTGCCGTCATACAGGGCAGGCTCGCCCGGAGCGGCCAGCAGGCTGCTTGTTGTGTCGGATGCAGCGGAAACATGCGACGTAGCAAGCGTTGCACCCACGCGCAGCGCGACGACTTCGATCGGTCTGCCGGACTTGTCGCTGTGGAAATAGATGCGATGGTGAGCATCGATGAAGCCCGCCTCCAGGCTCTGTCGATCCAGTGCCGCAAGGGCGGGCGCATCGAGTTCGAGCGGCACTTCAAAGGCCTGTCCGACGTAGCGCATCTCGAGCGTGAAGCTGAAAGCCAGCGGCTCATCGAAAGCCATTTGGCGAAACTGCGCTTCAAGGTCCTGTTGCATGGCGGCGAAGCGCTCGCGCAACTGGCCGCATGTCTGGTCGTCGAGCTGAACCCGGTGAGTCAGCGTCTCATACTTGATGAAATCGGAGGCAAGCAGGCCGTGCGCTGAAGTCACGCCGGGGTTGGGCGGCGCAACAACTTTGGCGATGCCAAGTTCTTCAGCGATCTGCGCCGCCTGCATCGGTCCGGCACCGCCAAAGGGCACCAGAACATAGTCGCGGGGATCGCGTCCACGCTGGGTGGACACAAGTTGGATGGCGCGAACAATGTTCGCATTGGCTAGGCGCACGGCGTTGTAGGCGACCGCCTCTACCGGAAGACCGAAGTGCGCAGCCAGCGAATCAAAGGCCCGGTGCGCCGCGGCAACATCAATTTTCATCTGGCCGCCGAGGAAGGCTTCGGGACGGACCGTACCGAGGACGACGTGGGCGTCAGTGATGGTAGGCAAGTTGCCACCGCGCCCATAGCAGGCAGGTCCTGGCTGCGCACCTGCGCTCTCCGGGCCGACCCGCAGCATGCCACCGTCGTCAATCCAGATCAGGCTTCCCCCGCCGGCGCCGACCGTGACGATGTCCAGGACCGGGGTGCGCACGGGTAGCCCATCGATTTCGGTTTCCGGAGCCAACGTCGGCCTACCATCTTGGACCAGGCACACATCAGAGCTGGTGCCCCCCATGTCGAAGGTAATGACGTTCTGGAAGCCGGATCGAATGACCTGGCGTACCGCGCCGACCACGCCAGCGGCTGGCCCCGAGAACAGCGCGCTGATCGCATTCTCACGCATGGCGTCAGCCGGCAGCCGCCCCCCATTGGATTGCATCACCGAAAAGCGACCACGAAACCCTTCCCGAGTCAGCGCTTCGGTCAGACGCCCAAGATATCCCGCGATAACCGGCTGCACAAACGCGGACAGCGTCGCGGTGCTGGCACGTTCGTATTCGCGGAACTCGCAGGCCACCTGATGAGAGCACGTCACAACGACCCCCGGCAGGGCAGACCGAATCATGTCCGCCAGGCGGCGTTCGTGGTCCGGATTACGGTATGCATTGAGCAGGCAGATAGCCACAGCGTCGAACGTACCGGCTTCGAGCTTCGGCAGGACCTCGGCGCGGAATTGCTCTTCATCCAATGCAAGTTCCACACTCCCATCGGCCAGTATGCGCTCGTGCGCTTCGAAGCAATCGCGACGCTTTACTGGCGGCGCCGGTTTCTTATAGAACAGGTCGTAGATCTGCTTGCGGTCGTGTCGCTGCAGAAAGAGGATGTCGCGAAATCCTTCGGTCGCAATAAAGGCGACCTTTCCGCCCTTGCGCTCAAGCACCGCGTTGGTGGCAACTGTGGACCCGTGGGCAAAGTCGTCGATCTGCGCAAAGTCAATGCCGGCAGCTCGCAGCGCATCCAGGACGCCAATATCAGGAGATGCTGGTGTACTCGGGACCTTAATCACGTGTATCCGGCCAGGACTGTGCGCGACCAGATCCGTAAAGGTTCCTCCGACTTCTACTCCTACTTTCATTTTGCTTTCCTTATCCGACATGAGGCGGTTGACGGTGGCGAGCGGCGCATGTGTAAGGTGGTGCATGCCAAATGGCGCCGTTCTGGTGCGTCTGCACAAAAAACTGCACTTATTTAATCGATATGCGATACACTATGATCGTGCAGCGGTTACGAAGAGTTTATGCGCGCTTTCTGCATCGGTAAACGCTCATATGTAATCGAATATAGATTAATTTGTAACTGACTGGGGGATTCCCATGATGGACAACGACAGCAGAGATTCACCGATGTTTAATCAGTCGGTAGAAAAGGGGCTGGCCATCTTGGCCGCTTTTGGATCCCGCAACCGCCACATGAGCCTCGGTCAGATCGCGGATACGGTTGGCATCACACGCAGCTCCGCGCAACGCATTGTTTTTACGCTCGAAGCTCTTGGCTACGTGGCGAAGGATCCTTACACCCGACGCTACGAGCTAGCGACCAAGGTCATGGAGATTGGATGCAACTATGTGGCGGCCAATACACTCATCGATAGCGCCAATCCGTTTCTTTCTG
This sequence comes from Cupriavidus sp. 8B, assembly GCF_054589115.1. Classification (NCBI taxonomy): domain Bacteria; kingdom Pseudomonadati; phylum Pseudomonadota; class Betaproteobacteria; order Burkholderiales; family Burkholderiaceae; genus Cupriavidus; species Cupriavidus sp. 8B. The sequence goes on from NZ_BAAILO010000530.1 coordinate 92,868, forward strand.
CGATGAACAGCAATTGCGACGAAACGGTGTCGCTCACGGAGCCGTGCGGCAGCAACATGGTGTACGTGGCCTCGTTTACAAGTCGTAAGCCGATCGTGGCGCATATGGCGATCGGCAGCCGGATGCCGATGTATTGCACATCGGCTGGCCGGGCTTATTTGGCAGGGCTGCCGGATGAAGAGGTTCGTACCCTGCTGCGGCAGTCGGAGCTAAAGCCGCTGACGCCGAATACGCTGACCGATCCTGAGCAAATCTTTGCCAACGTGCTGGAAGGACGCGTGCGCGGATTCTCGATGAATTTTGAGGAGTATTACCTGGGACACATGAACGTCGGCGCACCGGTTTACAACAAGAATGGGCGCGCCATCGCCGCGGTACATGTTGTGGCACCGAGCAGTCGTTGGACTCGTGAAGAGGTCCTGGCCAAGCTTGGTCCGATGGTTCGCGAGTGCGCTGGGGCAATCACCAACGCCGTGCGTGCCCACTAGGGCCGCCGAGACGAGACCGCGCCATCGCTGGGGCAAAGACGATGTTCCCAGAGCCCGGTCGGCAGCCGCTTGGCGCTAACCTGCGCACATAGGATTTCAACATAACACCCGGTCACCGAAAATTGGATGGACTCGACTGTTGGGAGGGGGCGAAAAGTGCCCCCACGGCCGAGGGAACCGTCCGGCCCTCAGTTGTCCGTCAGCGAGCGATTGGTTGGAACCGGTGCAAAGTCGAAATGGGCGGCGGCATACACGGCATTGCACGCCCATACTTCTTCCCCGTCCTTATAGAAGGTGACCCATTTGCCGTCGCTGATGCAGTCGGCGCCAGGGAATACCTCATCGTGGCCGTTCGGACCGTCCAGCGGAAACGGCGCGTGCGGGGTGGCCCAGTATTGGCCGCGCGATAGGGGCGCGATCGTCTTTGGCATGCTCATCAGGCCCAGTGAGGTGTTACACAAGAGACGCCATGGCCCGGTTAAGGCAGCGAAACGGCGGTGGTGTCAATCGTGCAGCGGCGTAGAACCGTCTTATGGCATCTTCGTGTAGTCTCCACCACCAAATTACCTGCTGCTACCCGTTGCAATTTCGATGGAACGATACCTTACGTTTGTGGCCCGTGCCTTCATTGCGATCGTCGCCATCGTCTCCCGGCAAGTATATCTGCGCACGCCGCGGAGGCCGCCGACCCCGGCGCAGACGAGGAGCCTGCGACAATGATCCTGATTCGCTGCGAGACGATGCACGAACGTCTGCAGAGCCGGCACAGGCCGGCTGCGGAGGCTGACGAGCGGCCACGCGCTCGTTGTAGGGAATCGTGACTGCGGAGAGCCTCTGGTCAGTCGATCAGGAGAACAGGCAAAAGAAAGCCCGCTGCTCGGGCGGGCATGAATCCCTTCAGGACAAAGGGAGGAGACGGGTGTGAGTATAAACCCTTGTGAAGAATCTTGCAGATCGCTCCGCAAAGGGCAGGGGATCCAGGCGATAGCAGCGAATGAACAGTGGCCAATCAATCATGTCACAATACCCCGAACCGCTGTTCGGACTTGAGTTCGCGCATCCCGACCCAAGTCAGCCCCACTATGAAGGGGTGCTGCCAGCTTGTCCCAGCGCTTAGCATCGCGCTCAAACAATAAGCGCAGGAGGGTCAAATGAAAGCAATGCTAGGTGCGTTCCTTTTCGCAATTGCAATCGTTCTCCTGTCGATACTGAAATCAGCAGCGGCAGGCGGAAATTCCTCCAAAGATTTTCGTTTTGTTCGCAGATCTCCATTCTTGCGGCACGATGAGGTACAGCTCTACGAACGGCTAACAGCGGTGCTCGACGACGCGCACGTCTTTCCCCAGGTCGCAATGTCCGCGTTTGTACAGCACAGGGGAAAGTCACAAGCCGCCAGGAATCTATTCGCTCAGAAGTACGTCGACTACCTCGTCTGCGAACGCAAGACGATGCGACCGCTCTATGTCGTCGAGCTTGACGGCGCCTCGCACGGTAGCGCGAAAGCACAGAAGCGCGATAAGCAAAAGAATGACGTTCTCGCATCAGCCGGAATTCCGATCATGCGCTACACGTCCAAGGACGTGGATCTGAAGACAATCCTCGGCGACTACTTCAGTGTTGTCCCGCCTCAGCCAGTCGAATCTGATCCGTCAGCGCCAGACAATGAACGAACGCGGCGGGCCGTGCGGGCACCCGCGGCCTGAAGTTAACCATGCTTAGATATCTGACGATCGCGATGTTCGCCATGGCCACAAATGCCGCAGGCCAGACCATCTATCAATGTCGGAGCGCCGCAGGGCATGTCACGTTGCAGGATGCCCCCTGCCAGCACGACGCAAAGACTGAGGTGATGAGGAAATCCATCGGCCAACGAAACGCAGAGTATCGTGCCGAACCGTCTTCGTTCTTCGACCCAGAGGGACAGGAGCGGCTCGCATCGAGCATCATGTGCGTCCCTGCGCCAGTCCTACCTGGCTGCGGTTACCCACTCCGAGCGAGCATTGCTCACCCAAAATTCGGTACAGATCCAGCAAGCATCAGAGGCCGTACAGCGAGCCGGAGCGCAAATTTCCAAGTATCGCTGCGAGTAACAATACACCGAAGCGTGCGTACGATTCGCCACAGCCATCGTACGATTGCTCTCGCTCCGCGGTGGGCGACGACCGCGACCGACGCCGGCATCTGGCGCTTGTCTGCACCCTGAGTTCGGCCGCACAGGCACCGCAGGATAACGACGCCACTGTGGCAAGGACTACGTTTATGGGCGACCCAACTTTTCCTGGCTCCCCGAATGCCTATGCTATGCGGGTACAGGCGGCGGGCAAGAGCAAAACCAACGCGCTCGAGTCGCCAACTTGATCAACGGTTCGTGCGAATTCTGGCGGCAGTCATGAGGTTTTCCTGCAATTTTCCACGGTGGCATACGAATTGACGATGGCCGAGTTTGGTCTGCGAGAACACGAGGGCTTCATCTGTACGACTTCAACGCGTGGTGGCGGCATGATATACGCGTTGAGAGTCGCCAGATGGCGTCCCGGCCAGCTGCCACGTTGCATGGCCGGTTGTGGGCATGGGCCGCCAGCGGACATTGGGGAGAAGAAGATCGCCGCCTTGCTGCATAGTCAGCCCGTGATTTGGCGCGGTTTCCACTGGAGCGAACACGGATTACCCATAGTGGCAGAACTTCACATCCGTCGTCCATCATGCTTGCGTCCGCAAAGAGTGGTTGCGGACGCAAGCCTGCCCACTCTCAGCCGCAAAGATTGGGTGCGCCTAATTTCGCGTCTACAAAATAACCATGCGCGGCGCGCGTACTGAGGGACCCACGGGACACGTTGGTGGGTGGGTCAACTGCAGCTGGCCCTGCTGAAGGCGTGCCAACAGTGGCCAAGTGTCGCACATGGTAGCGTTTCATTCGCGACATCGCCTCGGTACGCGTACGCAGTCCCAGCCGCTGCAGGATGCCGGATACATGCTCCTTGACGGTGTTCTCGGTTAGGCCGAGTCGCAGCGCTATGATCTTATTCGGCAACCCTTCCAGTAGCAGAATCAGGACTGAGCCCTGGCGTTGGGTTAGCCCCAAAGCCTCCGGTGTAATCGGGGCACGCTGCGTCGATTCGATCGCGCCATCCTGCTCGCCTGCCGCTGCCGCGGCGGTGAGGGGCAAGCTATCACCCGCCCGCGAAGCCTCCATGCGCAGTCCCATGCGCGAGATCACTTCAGCACGGGAGCGCAGGCCAAGCCGCCGCAAAATGCCTGCCACATGTTCCTTCACTGTGTTTTCTGTCAGGCCGAGACGCCGCGCGATGAGCTTGTTGGGCAGTCCCTCAAGCAGTGGAGTTAGAACGGCGCGCTGCCGTTTAGTGAGCGCGCCTGGATCGGGAACGTCATCGCCGTCCCGTGCGGACGCGGCTGCTGGCGTTTCCGCAAAGACTGTTCCGTCATCGTCGATCTCAATCTTCACTCCCGCGGCGGGTGCATTGACCTTCCGAGCACAGTTGGCCGGTGCTGGAGGCGATAGATCCATCTCATCCGATGCGGCTTCGAACGAAAAACCCACCATCGCAGCGGGCTTGGTTTCTGTCTGGTACCCAGCATGGAGGCGTGCAGGGATTGCGATTTCACTCGTCTGCCTTGAGCGAGGAGGCGCCGTCCACCCATTGACGACCGACGACTTTCCCATGTCAGGGGAGAGTATGGCCTGGGGCCCACCGTGGCTGCGAACGTCATGACATTTGGCGAGTGCTTGTCCCATCCCGATGGACGGATAACAGGTACCCTGCCCCCGTACACGTTCCATCGCTGCCTGCAACTCCTCGAACTGCGTAGTGGTCAGTTCCGCCACGCCACGTAACATAGTCCTAAACTGCTCTGAGATCATATTCTTATTACTTATTCCCCTTGACCCAAGTTCCCGCGCCAGCACCACTGTTCGCCCTGAAAGAGAGGAACGCGGCGGCTGTGGTTGGCTTCATCGCGACGCTGCCGGGATCGTTCTTTTATTGCATCGCTGAATTCGAGCAACGAATCTACACGACAACAGGAAGTGAGCAAAGAGCAGGGCACCGAATAAGGGGGACGGCTGTCGGCAAAAAAACACCAACGGCGCGATATCGCAATCGGCGTGTGGTTAAGAGCACTTTGCAAGTTCACTATTCGTGGGACAGAGCACCGGATGCGCCTCGTCAGTGGGGGAATGAGAGAAGGAAGTCCACGGCGTCGCGATACCGTTTAATCTGGGAAGCGGACTGCCCCTCGGCCACCAGGTGCGCCAGCGGATGGCGTTGGGTGGGCTGCTCGCGCGCCTGCAATGCTTCAGGCAGCTGCGACTTGTCGCCCTGTTTGCCAATGGCGATTACAGCCTCGATGGCGTAGTCGTCCGGCACCGCCAGCGCCTCGCGCAACCGCGCCTTGTCGAAGCCACCGATGCCGTGTGCGTGCCAGCCCGACAGCGTAACCTGGAAGGCCAGGCTGGCCCAGGCCGCGCCGGCGTCGAAGGAATGCGTAACGATGTCCTGCGGCTCGATCTTGCCCGGAGGGATCCACACCTTGCGCGACAGAATGGCCACCAGCGCCGACGCGTTCCGCGCCCAGCCTTGGTTGTACTCTGAAAGCGCGTCGAAAATCGGATGCCAGGCCGGCGTATCGCGCCGCCCGTAGACGAAGCGCCACGGCTGGGCGTTATAGCCGGACGGTGCCCAACGCGCCGCCTCGAAAAAGCGCAGCAGCGTGGCGGGGTCGATCGCCTCGCCGGTGAAGGCGCGCGGCGACCAACGCTGCAGGAAAAGAGGATGGATATCGTGCTCGGTGCTGCGGGGTTGCGACATGAAGGCTCCTGGTGATGGATGCGGACAGTGTTGGCTCAAGATGCCAGTGGTTGGTGGGCCGTGGCTAGCATCAGAGAGCGCTACAGGGCTGATTCCAGCATGATTTCCCCTTGCGTCCCCACGAATCTTTGCGCAGGTTCTTACTCGGATAGCCGTGTATACCAGGACCGGCAGATGGCATACGCCGGGCTTGGGCTCTCAAGCCGACTCTGATTCCTAAGCTCGCCTCATTGCTGGTCCGTCTAGGCAAAAGCGTACAAATTCCGATATGCGGGCCACTCCGAACCCAGTGGACCACGCGATCCGTGGCGTTCAAGAGGTACAACGAAGTGCGCCGTGCAGTCGGGCGCAGCAAGCCCGCCGAACATAGCCAAGACGCCTTGTCGCACGGAGGGGTGACAGCTTTGCTTTGGTCTACGACGAGTGCCCAGGCAGGGATCCCGAAACCGCTCTGCTGCGTATGCATGAACGCGCAAGCGCGGCCAGGATGTCCCCTCCAGCTTCGCTGGTCGCGCCAAAAAACATATGCATATCCAGACATGTTATTTCCCGCGTAACCGGCCAGACAGTAAGCTTTGACGCTCACTCACCGGCCGAGGCAGCCCTGCCTTGCCGCGTTGCCCCTGTTTCAAATTCCACTCGTCGCGGGACGAGCCAGTTTCCATGACATCCAGTGCCTCAAAGCCATTCAAGGTGCAGACTGCCGCGCCGCCAGTCTCGAAGGAGAGAGACCGCGGCCACAAGCGCAGGCTCGGCAATGCTGAGTTCCTGGCCATCTCATGGGCCACGCCTGCACTGGTCCTGGTCGTATGGGAACTCCTGTCACGCGCGGGCTATATCGAACCGCAGGTGCTGCCGGCGCCCAGCGGCGTCGCGCAAACGGCATGGGAAATGATCCGTGACGGATCGCTGTTCGTTCACCTCGCATACAGCCTGGCACGGGCGGCGACCGGCTTTGCCATCGGTGGCGCGGTCGGCTTTGGCCTGGGCATCCTGGTGGGCTTCTCCCGCCTGGCGGAAGCCGTCCTGGACCGCTCGGTGCAGATGGTGCGGGCGATTCCATTCCTTGCCCTGCTCCCGCTGGTCATCGTCTGGTTCGGCGTGGAGGAGAGCGGCAAGATCTTCCTCGTCTCGCTGGCCGTGCTGTTCCCGATCTATACCAACACGGTGCTGGGGATCCGGCAGGTGGACCCGAAGCTGCTGGAAGTCGGCAAGGTGACGGGCCTGAGCCTGGGCGAGCAGATCTCGAAGATCGTGCTGCCGGGTGCCATGCCGTCCATCCTGACCGGCGTGCGCTATGCGCTCGCCGTGTCGTGGCTGGCGCTGGTCATCGCCGAGACGATCGCCACTACGAAAGGCATCGGTTTCCTCGCCATGGATGCCCGTGAGTTCCTGCAGACCAATGTCATCGTGCTAACCCTGCTGATATACGCGGCCATCGGCGTGCTCGCGGACTGTCTGGCGCGCCTGCTGGAACGCCAGTTGCTGTCCTGGCATCCAAACTACGACGCAAAGGGTTCACGCTGATGTCCGCGCAAACAGCAACCCGCCAGCGCGGTGACGCGGCAGTCATTGTCCGTGGATTGCGCCGTCAATATGGCGAACATGTGGTGGTGGACGATCTCGACCTGCAGATCGAGGCCGGCGAATTCGTCGCGCTGCTCGGTGAAAGCGGCTGCGGCAAGACCACGCTGCTGCGCGCGCTGGCTGGTCTGGACCCCATCGATGCCGGCCACGTGGAAGGCCCTGTGCAGCCTGCCGTGGTCTTCCAGGAGCATCGGCTGATGCCGTGGTTCCCGTTATGGCGCAATGTCGCGCTTGGCATCCCCGACGACAAGGGCCGGCCGCTCGCCGAGGCGGCTCTGCGCGAGGTTGGCCTCGGCGGGCGTGAAAATGACCTGCCCAGACGGCTCTCCGGCGGGCAGGCGCAGCGTGTGGCATTGGCTCGTGCCCTGGTGCGCGAGCCCCGGTTGCTGTTGCTGGACGAGCCGTTCGCGGCGCTCGATGCGCTGACTCGCATCAAGATGCATGTGCTGGTCAAGGAACTCGTGGCACGTCACCAGCCCGGCGTGCTGCTGGTGACGCACGATGTGGACGAGGCCATTGCCATCTCCGACCGCATCCTGGTCATGCGCAAGGGACGCATCGCCGCGTCCTATGGCGCCGGGGCCGGGCAGGACGGGGGCAAGCTGCGCGCCCGCCTGCTCCGGGAACTGGGCGTCGATGCCCGGCCCGAGTCAGCCACCTGAGATCCAGTCTTCCCGTCCCGGCCGTGAACGCCGGCTATGCCATTCTCCATGAGGTTCCGATGACACAGCATTCCCCTTTTTCCCCCGCCCGCCGCAAACTGGTCCAGGCCGGCCTGGCGCTCGGCGCTGGCGCCGGCCTGGGGCTGCCGCAAGGTGTCCTGGCCGAGGGTACCCGTAATACCGACAAGGTGCGGGTGGGTTGGGGACCCGGCGGCTTGCCGCTGATTGCGCGCGAACGCGGTGAGTTCGAGAAGAACCTAGCGGCCAAGGGCATCAAGGTGGAATGGGTCGGCCCCTTCCCCAATCACGCGCCGTCGCTGCAGGCGGTGGTGGGCGGCAGCGCCGACTTCGGCTTCTGGGGCAGCACGACGCCAGCGCTGGCGGCGATCATCGCCGGTTCACCGCTGGTGTTCGCGCAGTTCAATGTCTACAGCCCGCGCAGCACCGCGATTATCGTCAAGAAGACCTCCGGCATCAACTCGGTCAAGGACCTGGTCGGCAGGAAGGTGGCAGTGAACCGCTCCGGCCTGGGAGAGTTCCTGTTGGTGGCGGCGCTGGAAAAGCATGGCGTTGACCGCGCAAAAGTGGAGTTTGTCTACCTGAATCCGCCGGACGCGGCGCCCGCCTTCGGGCAGGGTAAGGTCGATGCCTGGTCCATGTGGACGCCCGGCGTGGACATCGCCCGCAGCCAGTACGACGCCAAGGACATCTTTTTCGAAGGCACCGACCTGGACTTCCTGATCGACTATTCTTCGCTGGTTACGCAGCGGCGCTTCGCGGTGGACAACTCCGCCCTGGTGCGCGCTGTCATCGACGCCTATCGCATCGAGGGGAAGTGGGTGGACCAGCATGCCGCCGAGGCGGAGGCCTTCGCCCAGAAGACAGGTAAGTACAGTAATGCTGTGCGTGATCACCTGATCGGCTATCGCCGCCAGAACAAGTTCTACGAGGCCGACGACAAGGCCTTCCTCGGCCAGTTCCAGCGGGCCGCGGACTGGCTGGCCGAGCGCCGCATCCTGCCGAAGCGGGTCAACGTGGCCGATTACTCCGTGAGAGTGTGAGCCGTATTTCTTGCCCGGGCGCTTCCTGTGCCCGGTCGCTGTCGCGGCAGTCCGACTGCCGCGCCGTTGCCGGCGTATCGCCGTGGTGTACCGCCATAGGCCGTCATCCGCCGCACCCTACCGCAAGGACCTTTTCATGTCATCCGCACCTTCCATTCGCCTGGGCGTCAACGTGCTCGCTTCCGGCCGTCATGACGCCGCCTGGAAAACGCTGCCAAATCCGGCCGGCCTTTCCACCGATATCGACAGTTTTGTCAAGATTGCCCGGATCGCCGAGCGGGGCAAGATCGATGCGCTGTTTCTCGCAGATGGGCCTGGCGGGCTGGTGCCAGAGGCCTTTCACCGGCCCTGGCGCGCGCTGGATCCGCTGGCGCTGCATGCCGCGCTGAGCCAGGCCACCCAACATATCGGCCTGGTGGTGACGGCCTCCAGCCTCTTCGGCCATCCGTATATCGTGGCGCGCCAGATCGCCACGCTCGACCACATCAGCAAAGGACGCTCCGCCTGGAACATCATCACCAGCCAGGTGCCGGTGGCGCTCGCTGCCTATGGGCTCGACAAGGGCTTCGGGCAGGAGGCGCGCTACGAGCGCGCAACCGAGTTCGCGGAGATCGTGATCCAGTTGTGGGACTCCTTGCCGCAGCACGCCGTGGTGGCCGATGCGCGCAGCCATGTCTACGTGGATTCCGCACAACTGAGGCCGATCCGCTACCGGGGCGAGCATTTCCGCAGCGAGGGTACGCTGTCCACTCCGGCCACCCCGCAAGGCCGCCCCGTCATTTTCCAGGCAGGGCAGTCCGATGACAGCAAGGCCTTCGGCGCGCGCTTCGCCGATGCGCTCTTCACCGGGCAGCGCCGCATCGAAAAGGGGCGGGCGTTCTACGCCGACGTGAAGTCCCTGGCGCGCAGCTACGGGCGCAATCCGGACCACCTGCTGGTGATGCCCGGCCTGTTCCCCATCCTGGGCGGCACCGAGGCCGAGGCGCACAGGCGCAAGCGGGAACTGGACGAGCAACTCGATCACGCATTCTTGCGCGAGGAACTGGCGCACCACCTGGCGCTCGATCCGGACGATCTGCTGCTGGACGAAAAGCTGCCTTATGACAAGATCGAGCAGGCGGAAAGCCGGGTGCCCGTGGCTTCGCGATGGCATCGCCAGGAAATCCTCAGCGAGGCGCGCGCGAACGATTGGACCGTGCGCCAGACGCTGGTCAGCAATATCACCGGCGGCCACCGGCTCATCGTCGGCACGCCGGAGCAGGTTGCCGGCGACATCCTGCACTGGGTCGACAGCCGGGCTGCGGACGGTTTTAACCTGAACATCGACGTACAGACGGGCGGGCTCGAAGACGTGGTGGACCACCTGATCCCCGTGTTGCAGAAGGCGGGGCGCTTCCGTACCGAGTACACGGGAACGACGCTGCGTGACCACCTGGGACTGCCGGCCTATGCCGACCCGCGCAATGCGGCCACCGCAGCGCAGGCCGCCAACAGCGACGGAGTGACCCATCATGTCTGAGACTGCATCGGTCGACCTGATCGCATGGAGCGACGTGACACGGCGCCTCGGCTACGAGGACCTGTTCCGGGAACTGGCCGCGGGCGCCGCCGAGCGCGACGTGGCGCACCGACTCCCCTTCGCCGAAACGGCTGCCCTCAAGGCACGCGGCTTCGGCGCCGTGCGGTTGCCACGCGCCGAGCGCGGACAGGGCATTACGCTGCCGGAGTTGTTCCTGCTGGCACGCGATCTCGCCACGGCGGACTCCAACATCGCCCATGTGTTCCGCAATCACTTCTTCGCGGTCGAGCAGCACCTGAAGACCAGGGACGATGCCTTCTCGCGGCATGTTCTGGACTTGGCCGGACAGGGCAAGACCTTCGGCGTCGCCTTCAACGAACTGACCGGCGAGCCGGCGGGCTCCCTCGGCCAGGTGCCAGCCACCCGGCTCGTGCGGGTGCCCGGCGAGCCCGGGTGGCGCCTGTCAGGCAGGAAGATCTACTCGACCGGCAATCTATACGCTGACTACCTCTTCTCCACGGCAATCGCACCACCCGCCGAAGGCATCAAGCAGTTTTTCATCGCGTCTTCGGCGCCCGGCGTCAAGCTCGACGACGACTGGGATGGATTCGGGCAAAGGCTGACGGGATCGGGCACCACGGTGTTCGACAACGTGTACGTGAGCGAGGCGGACCTGCACGATCTGCCCGCCCGGGCAAATGACGGGCGGCCCGTGCTGTATGGTTTTACCTTCCACCAGGTGTACCTGACCAATGCCATCACCGGCATCGTTAGCCGGATATTGGCGGATGCCATCGCCCTGGTGCGCGCGCGGCACCGCAACTACTACCACGCGCTGGCGCAGCGGCCGGGCGACGAACCGGAAATCCAGGCGACGGTAGGCCGCATCGCGGCCTACCGCAGCGCCCTGCATGCCACCACCGACCGCGCCGTGCAAGCGCTGGACCTTGCCTGGCGGGAGGCCCATGGGCCAGATGCGCATCGGTTGTCGCTGGCCGCCACGGTGGCTGCCTCCGAGGCCAAGGTGATCACCGACGAGGTGGCCGCCAACCTGGCCAGCCTGCTGATCGATGTGTCCAGCGGCAGCGGTGTTTCCACCCAGGCGGCGCTCGACCGGCACTGGCGCAACATCAAGGTCATCGCATCGCACAATCCGCGTCTCTACAAGGAGCGCGTGCTCGGCGACCACTACCTGAACGGCACGCTGCTACCCACCGGCGCGTTCTTCTAGATCGTCCCGGTGGCCATGCGAGAGCAGACATGGATGCCGGCTGGGTTTCAACGCAGATGTCCGGCCCCGGGTGGCCGTCACCCGTATCAGCAGAGGAAACCAACATGAGCACGGATGCACGCCTTGCAAGATTCGTTACCGGACCCCGGACCGCCAGCAAGCCCGCGGCGCACTACCAGAACGCCACGTCGTGGGGCAACCTGCTGTTTCTCTCCGGCAAATCCGCCGCGCCTGCAGACGGCAAGGCGCCGCGCGGGAAGCTCGGGCGCGAATTTACCGTCGAGGAGGGAAAGCACTTCGCACATCTCGCCGCGATCGAATTGTTGCTTGTCATCAAAGACGAACTCGGTTCGTTGGACAGGGTTGCGCAGGTAGTTGAATTGCAGGGATTCGTGAATGCCACTGAGGATTTCGAAGATCATGCCTTGGTGCTTGATGGCGCCTCTGACACCTTCGTCGAGGTGCTTGGCGATGTCGGCATCCACGCGAGATCCGTGCTCGGCGCCAGTTCGCTGCGTGGGGGCAACCCCGTGATCCTGCGGGCAGTGGTGGGGGTGAGGCCCTGACGGCAGGAGCTTGCCGGCGAACGCCTGGCGCAGGTCGGAGACGAAGCCGCTTGCAACGGGAATTCCCGTCTGGCGGCGAAGCTGCAGCCCGGGCGCGAAGATGGTAGCAAGCAATATCGAAAAGCTTCGTTGTCCGCGCTTGCACGCGGTTGCAATATCGAAGACTGCTCTGTTTCACGGATCGCCTTGCCGGTTCGGTTCGTATCCTCCATGTCTATCAAGAAACTTCGCTTGCACGCCGTCTGCGCACTGTTTTCCCTCGCCCTGGGCGGCGTTTTTGGAGCGCATGCATTCGCCCAGCCGGGTGGCACCGATCCGGCGGTCCCGGCCGGAACGAAGCTGGTTGTGGCCGACCAGAACGAAGCTCTCCAGACGCTGCTGCGCAGCGCCGGCGAGCAGGCCAGGGTGGGCGCCGGCATCACCTATGCCAACTTCCTCGGTGGTCCCGCGATTCTGGAGGCCTTCCGCGCAGGCGCCCTGGACCTGGCAGTGGTTGGCAATACGCCGCCGATCCAGGCCCATGCCGCAGGCGAGACGCTGCCGATTGTGGCAGCCAGGAAGAATTCAGCGCCGGACTACCAGTTCGCCGTGCGGCCAGGGTTGACGATCAACACGCTCAAGGAACTGAAAGGCAAGAAGATAGCCTATGCCGAAGGAACTGGCCGCCAGCCTTTCGTGCTGGCTGCGCTGAAGCTGGCGGGCCTGTCCCGGCGCGATGTCAGGCTGGTGCCACTGCGCGCAGGCGAGTTCCCCACCGCGATCCGCAGCGGGCAGGTTGATGTGGCCGCCCTGAATGAGCCGCACTTCAGCCGCTACCTGCGCGACTACGCAGACCAGAAGGCCAGCGCGATACCTGCAGCCGAGCATGCCGCGCTGCCCACCAGTACGGCCTACCTGTATGCCAGCCCGAAGGCGCTCAAGGACCCGGCCAAGGCCGCCGCGATCCGCCAGTTCGTGAAGAGCTGGATCCGGGCCAGCGACTGGGCCGTCAAGCATCCGCAGCAATGGGTGCAGGCTTACTACGTGAAGAACCAGGGCCTGAAGCCGGAGGACGGATTCGCCATCGTCAAGTCAGAGGGGAAAGTCTACTATCCCCTGCTGTCGGCGCTGATCCCCTCACAGCAGCAACTGGTCGACCTGATACACGATGCCGGCGACATACCGAAGCGCCTGGACGCCGGCGAGGAGTTCGACCTTGGTTTCGATCCCGTGATCAAGGCTGCCGTCGATTCGCTGCCGCCGGCAGCTAACTAGGAGGACGGCGTGAACCAGCAGGCTTCCACGACAGGCAAGGGCGCTGGCGCCTGGCTACGCGCTGCGGCTTCGGGCCAGCGGCCTTCCGTGCGAGGCGCCGGACCCCGGCCGGCCTTGCTGCCGCGCAAGCTCGGTGCCTGGAGCTTGCTGTTCGGGCCGGCGGTGGTGCTGCTTGCCTGGGAGCTGGCCTCCCGGCTTGGATATCTTCCGCCCAAGCTGCTGGCGGCGCCGTCGACAGCCGTCGTCACCGGCCTGGACCTGGCGCTCGACGGGACCCTCGGCCCGCATCTGTGGGCCTCGGCCCAGCGCGCCTACATCGGATTGTTCTGGGGCGTGCTGATTGGCGTCACACTCGCGCTTGCGGCGGGCCTGAGCCGTTGGGGAGAGGCGTCGATCGACAGCTTGGTGCAGATCAAGCGTGCGATTCCCACGCTTGCGCTGATTCCGCTGGCGATCCTGTGGCTGGGCATCGGCGAATCGATGAAGATCGCCCTGATCGCCACCAGTGTGCTGGTGCCGGTCTACATCAATACCCATGCCGGGCTGCGCAGCATCGACATGCGCTACGTCGAACTGGCACAGAGCCTGGGGCTGTCGCGGGCCGGGTTCATCCGCAGGGTGGCACTACCCGGGGCGCTGCCCGGCTTCTTCACCGGACTGCGGCTCGCGGTGACAACTTGCTGGACGGCGCTGGTGGTGCTGGAGCAGATCAATACCATGGAGGGCATCGGCTATCTGATGAACCGCGCCCGTGACTACGGCCAGACCGATGTCATCGTCGTCGGCCTGTGCATCTACGCGTTACTCGGGCTGGGCTCGGATGCCCTGGTGCGTGCCTGCGAGCGCAGGGCGCTGTCCTACCGGAAGGTGATCGGGTCATGAGCGTCGCCATCGAAGTGCGCGCCCTCAGCCGGCGCTTCGGGCAGCGCACAGTGCTGGACAACCTCTCCTTTTGCATCGCCCCCGGCGAGTTCGTCGCGCTGATCGGCAAAAGCGGTTCCGGCAAGAGCACCTTGCTCAGGGCGCTGGCCGAACTCGATGCCGATGCGGGTCGCAGCGGGGAGCTCTCGGTGCCACAGAGCCGGTCGGTGCTGTTCCAGGATTCGCGGCTGTTGCCGTGGGAGAGCGTGCTCGGCAATGTGACGCTCGGCCTGCACGAGGTGGAGGCGCAGGCCAGTGCGAAGGCGGCGCTTGCCACGGTCGGGCTGGCCGGCCGCGAGCAGGCGTGGCCCAATGCGCTCTCCGGTGGCGAGCAGCAACGGGTTGCACTGGCGCGATCCCTGGTGCGCAGGCCGGCCCTTCTGCTGGCCGACGAGCCCTTCGGCGCTCTCGATGCACTGACCCGTCTCAGGATGCAGAGCCTGCTGCACGATGTGGTCCGCAAGCACCGGCCAGCGGTCATGCTGGTCACCCATGACGTGGAGGAGGCGTTGGTGCTGGCTGATCGTGTCATGGTCATGGATGCGGGGCGCATCGTGCTTGATCGGCAGATCGATATGTCCCATCCACGCAGAAGGAGCGAAGCGGGCTTTGACCAGCTACGCGGCGAGTTGCTTTCCGCCCTCGGCGTAGACACCTGCGTGTAGGCGCCTCGTTCCACTCCACCGATCTACTGATCCTTTGATCCCTTGACCCCATGCCGAAGAAGCAGCTCCACCTGAATCTGTTTGTCCATGGCCGCGGCCACCACGAGGCTGGCTGGCGCCACGCGCGCGCAACGCGCCTGCCGCTGACCGATATCGGCTACTACGAGGCGCTCGCCCGCACGGCGGAGGCGGGCTGCTTCGACTCCGTGTTCCTTGCCGATGCGCTGGCGCTGGGGGAGGGCATCCGGCACGTCGCCGGCGCCGGGCTGGAGCCGATCACTGCGGTGGCGGCGCTGGCACGGGCCACCAGCCGGATCGGTTTCATCGCCACTGCCTCCACCACGTACTCAGAGCCTTTCAACCTGGCCCGCCAGTTCGCTTCGCTCGACCACATCACAGACGGCCGCGTGGGCTGGAATATCGTCACGTCGTGGGTTCAGGGTGCCAACCAGAACTTCGGGCTGGACCAGCAGCCGCCGCACGCGGAGCGTTACGCGCGTGCCCACGACTTCCTGGCGGCGGCCACCAAGCTATGGGACAGCTGGGCCGACGATGCCATCATCGACGATGCCCAAACGGGGCGCTTCGCCGACCCCGGCCGTATCAGGCCGATCGAGCATGCCGGCTCGTTCTACAGGGTGGCTGGCCCGCTCAATATCCCGCGGGGGCCGCAAGGCCGCCCCGTGCTCGTGCAAGCGGGGTCATCTCCGGCGGGGAAGGCGTTTGCGGCACGCTATGCAGAAGCGGTCTTCACCGCGCATCTGGACAAGGAAGCGGCGGTGTCCTTCTACGACGAGCTGAAAGCCGGGGCCGAGAAGAACGGCAGGCGGGCCGACCAGATCGTGATCCTGCCCGGCATCAGCCCGGTGATCGGTTCGAGCGATGAAGAGGCGCAGCGCAACTGGCGCGAGCTCAATGCGTTGACCGATCCCGAGGTCGGCCGCGCCAGGCTGTCCAACCGTTTCGGCGGGTTCGACTTCTCGCACCTGGATCTCGACACGCCGCTGTCCCTCGATGATTTCCCCGATCCCGCCACTGTGCAGGCGGCACAGAGCCGGGCTGTGGTGATCACCGGCCTGGTCGCCCGCGAGCGCCCGACGCTGCGCGAGCTGCTGCACAAGCTTGCCGGCGCGCGTGGGCACTTCACCCTTGCAGGTTCTCCCGAGCGCATCGCTGACACCATCGAGGATTGGTTTGTCAGTGGCGCCGCCGACGGCTTCAACGTGATGCCTCCGGTGCTGCCCGCACACCTCGACGATTTCGTCGAACACGTGGTGCCGCTGCTGCAGCGCAAGGGCCTGTTCCGCCGTGGCTACGAGACCCATACACTTCGGGCGCACTACGGTCTGGATCGCCCGTGAGTACGCCGGCGCGCCAGCGCGCCGTGTCCTAGGGAGTCACCGCGATTTGCCCGGTTCTGCAGGACCGCGGACACATTGGCCAGTGTGGCGCCATCAGCGCGTGGATAACGCCGATGCCCACGCGGTTTTGCTCAGTCCTGAAGCACACGGCCCGGCGCCACGCACTGCATTACCAATGGCGGAAAGATTCGTTGGCGCCATGCCTGTAGCGGTCCTAGAGTGGGGCGCTCGTCTATCCGGCACCTGCCAGCACATCATCATGTTCCGCAAGTCTCTCTCTGCATTCCTCACGCTTGCCACGATATCCGTGTTGTCCGCGCTTTGGACCAGCCCCGCGGCTGCCGCTGATGCAGCCACTGAAACCTGGCCGGTCAAGCCCATCCGCTATGTCATCCCATGGCCGGCAGGCGGCAGCGCGGATTTGTATGGCCGCGTGCTGGCGCGCGCGCTCAGCAAGGTTACGGGCCAGCCGGTGGTGATCGACAACAAGCCTGGCGCCACCGGCTCGATCGGCGCGGAGGCCGTTGCGCGCGGCGTGGCCGATGGCTATACGCTGCTGCAGGCCAACAATGTTGTGATCGTCGGCAATACGGTGCAGAACCAGCATCTGGAACTCAAGCCCATGCGCGACCTGACGCCAGTGGCGGTCACGCTGGAATCGCAGGGTGTGATCTTCATAAACGGCGAGCTTGGCATTCGCTCCTTCCAGGCGTTCCTGGCCAAGGCGCGCGCGTCCGGAGAGCCATTTGCCTTCGGCTCGTCGGGGCCGGGGTCCATCTCGCATTTGTCGGTCGAGCAGATCGGGAAGCACTTCGGGCTGAACCTGCTGCACGTGCCATACAAGGGCACCGGGCCGCTGTATTCCGATTTGCTTGCGGGCCACGTACAGGTTGGCATGGTCGACTACGCCCTGGCAGAGCCACAGATCAAGAACGGCCGGCTGCAGCCATTGCTGGTGATCGGCGCGCAGCGCCTGGCCGCTCTGCCCAATGTGCCGACCACAGTGGAACTGGGCGTGCGCGAGCCCGATTTTGGCGGCTGGACGGGCATCTTCGTGCCGCCGCGCACGCCGCCGCAACGCATCCAGGCCATCAGCCAGGCGCTGGCCCGCGCGCAGGCCGAGCCGGAGGTAAGGGAGTTCACGGCCAAGCCGGGCAACCGCCCGATCTTCCTCGGGGCTGTCGAAGCGCGCGGGCGTATCGAGCGCGATGTGGCCGCATGGGAGCGCTATGTCAATGGCGGCCAGGGCGGCATCATTGCGCGCAATGACAAGCCAGAAGGCGCTGGAAGCCGCTAGCCGCTAACGCACCAAGAGTCCTCACCGGAGAACAACCATGAGCCACCCCCTGCACGAACGCCTGCAGCCCTATCCCACCGAGAAACTCCTGGCGCTGGCGGCGCAGACGCCGTTGCGCACCAACCTGCCGCACATCAGTTTCAGTTGGGGCGAGCCGCAACATCCCACGCCCCGTTTTATCGTGGAGGCGCTTGGCGAGCACGCTGCGGGAATTGGCCAGTATCCAAAAGTGGCCGGGAGCGACGCGCTGCGCGAAGCCATTGCCGCGTGGATCGCGCGCCGACACGGCGTGACCGACCTGGACGCAGCACGCGAGATCGTGCCGGTCAATGGCTCGAAGGATGCCTTGTTCAGCGTGGCGCAGGTGGTGCTGCGGGCCAATCTTCCACTGCAGGGCACGCCGGTGGTGCTGGTCAGCAACCCCGGCTACCAGGTCTATGAAGGCGCCGCGCTGCTGGCCGGAGCGGAGCCGTATTACCTGGACATCGACCCCGCGAGCGGGCTGGCGGCAGCCTTCGATGCGGTACCGTCCGACATTTGGCCGCGCGTGCGGCTGGCCTACCTGTGCTCGCCCGACAACCCCTCGGGGCGCGTGTACTCGCTATCCGACTGGGCGCATGTCCTGGAACTGGCCGAGCGCCACGGCTTCCATATCGTGGCGGACGAGTGCTACTCGGAGCTCTATTTCGACGAGGACGCGCCGCCGCTGGGCGTGCTGGCCGCCGCACGCGCGCTGGGCCGCGACCGCCAGCGCATCCTGGCCGTGGCCAGCCTTTCCAAGCGATCCAATGCGCCAGGCCTGCGCTCCGGGTTTGTCGCAGGCGACGCGGAGGTGCTGGTGCGGCTGCGCCAGTACCGCAGCTATTCCGGGGGGGTACTGAGCCCGGCCGTGCAGGGCGCCAGCATCGCGGCCTGGCAGGACGAGGCGCATGTGGTGGAGAACCGGCGTCTGTACCGCGAGAAATTTGCCTTCGCCATCCCGCGCCTGCGGCAGGTGGCGAGCCTGCACGCGCCGCAGGCGGGCTTCTTTGCCTGGCTGGACATCGGTGCCAGCGGGCTGGATGACGTGGCGTTCACGCGCGAACTGCTGGCCGAACAGAACCTTGCCGTGGTCCCAGGCTCCTACCTGGCGCGCACGGTGCGCGACCATAACCCTGGCGTGGGCCACATCCGCATTGCGCTGGTGGCCAGCCCGGAGGAATGCGCGCAGGGCGTGGAACGGCTGATTCGCTTCGTCCGTGCGCTGCAGCCGGCGACCGTAGCGGCCTAGTTTGCTCGGGAATCAACCCTGCGTCAGCCGCCCTATCGCGATCTGCAATCTGATGAGAATTTGAGGTGCGTTGGAGAAACCTCCTTTCCGCAAGGTGCAGACCTGAGGTCACGCTCAGGAGAGCGAAGGCTCTCCCGCACATTTGCCGGGAGTAACTGCTCGAAAATCAACACTCTCTTGCACCGGCTGCTGCGTGCTTGGCGGCGGGGCATGATCGGGTCAGGTCAAGCGCCTGTTTACCTCTCTGCCGCTCCCGCGTCAACGAACGACTTCAACTTATCTACTGCGGAATGCTTCCTTTTGCTGAGCTGTGCGCTCGTGTGAGACTTGGCCCTCGCATATCTGCATGTCTTTGTCATGTCCAACATTGCCGTTCGCCTCGCGACAACCATCATCCTGGCGGTCACCGCTACCTCCTCCTATGCACAGGCTGGCCCGGCGTATCCGGCCAGGCCGATCACCTATATCGTGCCCTATGCACCCGGCGGTACGAACGACAATGTGGCGCGCATTATCAGCAAACGGCTCGCGGAGAAGACCGGGCAGAGCGTGTTGGTCGAGTACAAGCCAGGCGCCGGCGGCACGCTGGGTGCGGGCTACGTTGCCCATGCGCCAGCCGACGGCTACACGTTGCTCAACACGTCAATCGGCAATCTCGCGATTGCGCCGCAACTGGTGAAGACGACCTTCGACCCGTTTGCGGATTTCGTTCCGGTGGCTTACATCGGCAACTCACGCGCAACGGTGGCAGTCAATCCAAGCGTGCCTGCTCGGAGTCTGAAGGAACTCATCGCCTATGCCAAGGCCAATCCCGGCAAGCTAACCTACGCCACCTCGGGAAATGGCACCCCTGGGCATATCGCCGGCGAGTTGCTCAAATCGCTCGCAGGCATCGACATGCGCCATGTGCCGTACAAAGGCAGCGCGCCCGCCGTGGCGGATGTTGTCGCCGGCCATGTAGACGTTGTGTTCGATCCCCTCAGTACGGCGTCCATCAAGGCAGGAAAGCTGCGTGCGCTTGCTTTCTTCGGTAGCGAGACCTCGCCCGAGTTGCCAGGCGTGCCGTCGATTGCACAGGCTGGAATCAGCGGCTGGGAGAATGCGCTGGGAGGGTCGTTCTTCGTTTCCGCACCGAAGGACACGCCTGCGAGTGTACTCGCGGCCTTGCGGGGATTGCTCACCGATATCCTGCGGGAACCCGCGACTATCCAGGCGCTCGCCCGTGTTGAGGTGGAGGCCCGTTCGCTCACGCCGGAGCAGACCAAGGCCACGATACGCTCTGTCCATGACCTGTCGCATCGCATCATACGAAGCAGCGGTACCCAGCTCTAGGCCCATTGACGCCAGTGCCACCTACTTGAAGTCCCTGACATGCCCATCACTTCGCCAAAGCCGATCAAATTAGGCCTGTTCCTCCTGGCAGCCGGTCATCACGCCGCCGGCTGGCGTCATCCCGATGCCGAGTCAGGTACGGAGAACATTGATCTGATTGTTCGAACCGCCCAAGCAGCAGAGCGAGCCCGGTTCGACATGCTGTTCTTTGGCGATCGCTTGCTGACCACGCCCGACTCGCACCCGTCGATGATCACACGGCCGGAGCCGCTGACACTGCTTGCCGCATTGGCGATGGTGACGCGTCACATCGGGCTGGCGGCAACAGCATCCACGACCTATAGCGAGCCATTTAACCTCGCGCGCATGTTTGCCACAGTCGACAAGATATCCAAGGGACGGGCCGCATGGAATATCGTGACGACCTTCGCCGATGGCTCGGTGAACTTCAGCAGGGATCGGCATCCCGATCATGCCGAGCGGTATGCGATCGCCGACGAGTTCGTCGAGGTGGTAAAGGGATTGTGGCGCTCGTGGGAGCCTGATCCCTATGTGCGCGACAAGCAGGCCGGTGTCTATGTTGACACGGGTAAGATGCACGCGCTGAATCACCGCGGCAGGTTCTTCGAGGTAGCGGGTCCGCTAAACGTGACGCCGAGCCCGCAGGGACATCCGGTGCTGATCCAGGCGGGATCTTCCGGGCCAGGCCAGGCACTTGCTGCCCGCCATGCAGAGGTTGTCTTCACGGCGCAACAGGACCTGGCAGCGGCCCGGCAGTTCTATCGGGAAATCAAGGAACAGGTGGCGAAACAGGGGCGCGATCCGGCGCACTGCCTGGTGATGCCCGGGTTGATGCCCATTGTCGGACGTACCGAGCAAGACGCTTATGAGAAGCTTGCCGTATTGCAGAATGGCACCGATCAATCCAACGCGACAGCCTTGCTATCGGAGCAACTGGGCCACGATATTTCAGGCTACCCGCTGGATGGACCTTTGCCTGAGCTGCCATCCACCGAATCCATCCAGAGCCGCAGCCAGCTTCTGAAGAAGCTGGCGCGCGACCGTAACCTGACGCTACGGCAGCTCTATCACGTGGTTGCCAGTGCTCGAGGCCACCAGGTCGTCGTGGGCACGGCGGCGCAGATCGCGGAACATATCACCACTTGGGTGGACGAAGGCGCCGCCGATGGGTTCAACATCATGCCAGCGTATTTTCCTGGGGGCCTGGACGACTTTGCTAATGACGTGGTTCCGCTGCTGCAGGCACAAGGGCGGGCACGTACCGAATATCACGGTGGAACCCTGCGGGAGAACCTGGGGTTGCCGTTGCCCTATTGATCGGATGCGCGGCAAACCTCGCCCTTCAAGGGGTGCCGTTCTTGCGTGGGCTCCTGCCGCGCATCTTCTTCCATGTGCAGGCGCCGATCGGTCTCGCCGCCTTTGCGCGCATCGGCCGTGTGCATGTCGACGCAGAAGGCACAGCCGGTGATCTGCGAGGCGCGCAGACGTACAAGCTCGGTCAGTGATTTTTCCAGCGGGGACTTGGCGATGCGTTCTTCGAGCGCGAGCAGCGCCTTGATTGCGTTCGGGTTGACTTTGTAAAAGTCGAGACGGGGTTCGATGATCGACTCCTCATTCCTCAATTACATGATGCCACGGCGGCGCCGTATGAGAAAGATTAGGTGGGTCTCCCGCACTTTGTGTGACGGCCGCGTCGAGGGCTTGATTTCGGGCCGATCTGGCCCCACGTCGATCGTTACCATGAGCAAAGTTCTCGGTGGGATCGATCGTCTTCTCGCCCGTGTGGGTAAGCGCTTCGTCTCCAGCGACGCGCGAGGGGACACCATCACTGTCGAAGCCTGCAGTACGGTTCGCGCGGCACCTTGTCCTGCCCGCCATCGTTGGAGTAATCGACTCCACGGCCGCTATGTGCGCAGATTGGAAGAACGTCCGATGCTCGAGCAGCGGATTGGTCTCGCCGTTGAGGTGCGTCGCTTCAAGTGTGCAAACGCCGGCTGCCCCCGTCGTACGTTTGCCGAGAACATCCACGCCTTGGCCGGTCGGCATCAACGTCGTACGCGATCGCAGGCTCGGGCGTTGCACGCGCTGGGCCACGCCCTCGGTGGTGAGGCGGCAGCTCGGCTTGCTGACGTTTTGGGCTTGTGCACCAGTGCCGACACCGTGTTGCGGGAGTTGCGCAGAGCTCCTGAGCGCAAGCGAAAACCACGACCGCGGGTCGTCGGCATCGATGACTGGGCGATCGCGCGCGGTCACCAGTACGGAACGATCATCGTCGACCTGGAGCGACGTGAGCCGAAACGGTCGCGGAAGGTGGGGGCGGACATATCGCACTGGACCACCTCCGCCTCCGCGTCTTCCTGGCTGCAGTCGTTCAGCCGCTCAACGCGCACGCCAGTCACCTCCAGCAGGATCCGCGACAGCGCGCGCGGCATGTGGATGCTTGGCTTCCAAGTGATGGCCTCGGCCGGCGGCAAGTTCTCAGTTCTGCCGAGCACGTTGTCCGGGTAGTCGGCGCGGTAGAGCGTCGGGCCCGGATGGCGCGCGCCATGGCGCCACTGAAGAGAATGGGGCGTTCTTTAGTCATGCTAGGATTCTCCAAACTGCGGGAGGGCCGATGAGATTCGTGAGCGCGACGACCGCTACCGCGGCATTTGTTGTCATCTTGGTGACACTTTTTTTGCTCTATCCGCCGCGGACTAGCGAAGCAGTAGCGGCGTGGGTCCAAGCGGTTGGGTCCATTCTGGCTATTATTGGTGCGTTCATTGTCGGGGAGCGACAAGCAACCGCCACCCAGCGTGCGGCACTGGAGCAAGTGCGGAGTGCTGCGCGACGTCGGCTTGAATCCACTCTTGCCGTTTTTACTTTTGCCCACGCCTGTATTGAAGAGGCGGCGCGGCAAATGCCCCCTCAGGCCCCAATTCCAGGGCTTACGGTCATTTTTTTTCTACTGAAACCTTCCACGGTGCATTGCAAGCGCTTGGGGCTCTCTCGCCATTGGATCTGGGGACACCTTCTATGCTTGCGATTCGCAATGGGCTTGCGGCATGTCTCCGATCGATGATCTCGATCACCAATGAACTCGAGACACCGGCGAAGGACCGCAAGAATACTGATTCATCCATGATTGAGTGGTGCGATCTTCTCCGCAAGAAGGCCTGTATGTTGGTATCTCAAGCAAAGGCAGAGGCCGAGGAGATCCAGTAAGTTGAGGGTGTTCACCACAAGCAGGTCATGCATGCTATAGGCGCGCAGGCCAGAGTATGGCGAGCTGCTGACGATGCACTGCGCGCGCACGCCGGTGGCGATCAGTTCGCGCATCACGGCGCGGCAGTCGTCTTGGTAGCAGTGGTCGAGGCTCACGCTAGGATTCCGCCAGTCTCAAAATTGAGGGAAATCTCTATGCGTGGCAAGGTCTGGTATTTCGATTGCTGGCATCGGGATCGCAATCTACATTCCGTGGCGCCAGAGAGCCGATCAGGCGAAAGCTGAAGAGCTGGCGTCTTGAAGAGCGAGCCGTCCGTGTGGCGCGCTTGGGCCTGATAGCACTTGAGACAGAGCTGTATGCCATCGCGGTGATCCAGAGCGCCACGCCGAAGGAAGATGGGGATCTTATGTTTGTCATGCAGCCGACAGTTGGTTCTCACCTTGTGGAGCGTCTGACTAAGGTCCAAGACCAAGGGCTCCAGCTCCTGGAGCAGGATATTTGCTACGGGATGCGATCCACCCTTGAGAAGCTCAATACGCAGATGAAAATGCGTCAGGGCATCGCCATACCGCCTGGCCCGTCCAGCGGCGACCCGTGGCGCCTCCGAGCACTTGCCGAAGAAGTCCTGGACAGGGCTTCTCCGGTTGCCAGGCTGGAGGAGGAAGCACGCGACGCTCTCAATGAGACGGAATCCCCTGCGAAGTGCCACCACTGCAGTGTTAGTAGATGGCGGTGGCACAGCGCGCGACGTATTAGATCCGGCTGGAGGCCGCCATGGCCGCTTGTCAGTTAGCGCGCGGCGGAGCAGCGGAGGCGGCTGGCGAACGAGTTGGGGTAATGCGTAGGCAACGTGGCGCGCGGGTGGTAGGCGCCTTCGGAGGGAGAAAGGGGTGTAGGCGCGGGGAGAAGGCGCCTACACCTTGGAATGGCAACACGGGGTCCAATCCGTTGCCGCTACTGATTATGATGCGCCGCATCAATATCTGTACCCCGCTGGTGAAGGGGGCGCGACGGAGGGCACCGGCTCACGGACCTGGAGGGCGAGGTGCGGGTGTGCTGGCGGTAAGAAAAGCACCCGCGGCCAGGAGGAAGCGGGTGCTGAAGGGAATGCGGGGCAATCGCGTTTGCTCCGTGTCACTCTAGGGGAGTTAAGTCCGAGAGAACATAACTCTCTCGATGGGATGCGCAACGCTATTCGGCGGCTTTGGCCCTCGGTGCGCGCGGCGCCGGCTCCGCAGCCATGAGTTCGTGCGGGTACGGCCGCATGAAGCTGCGCGCTCGTTCCGGATCCCGACAGGTCAGCCATTCCGCCCGCGGTACGATCACGATCATCCGTTTTTCCTTCCCCGGGGCATGGAAGCGGTTCATCAGCGGGTGCTTGTCCAAATTGATGGTCAGCATGGTGAAGCTGAACACTTCGGCGCCGCCCTCGTCCGGCCAAGCTCGCCACAGGCCGGCGATCGGAAACTCGGGCTCGTCCTTCAGCCAGATCCGCCAGCGGACCGATTTCGCTTGACCCTCCGCATAGAACGGCTCGTAGAAGGCGCTGGCCGGCACCAAGCAGAGCTGACCCTTCTTCCAAGATCCCGAGACGATCGCTTCTGGCCGACCGTTTCCGATCTCGCGTTGGTGGTGTCGAACTTGGCCACGCCGGGCGGGATTCGGCTCTTGGGCACCATGCCAAATGTTTCTGCCAGCGCGCGCCGCTCGCTGTGGTTCGTCGACACGATGGTCGGAGCTGCATAGTCCGGCCAGGTCTCCGGCGGATAGTCGAGGGGCGGCGGCTCGACGCCGTAGACGTCGCGCAGCAGCTGGCGCTGAACAGGGGCGTAGTTGTTGCACACGGCTAGTCCCTCCGGTTTTTCTTGCGAGTGTAGACGCTCTGCATGGGCGGCCCGAAGAACTCCCGTTCCCAGGCATCCCGTTCGTCAGTGCAGGGCTCGCTGCGAATGCTGGCAGTGCTTTTCCAAAAAAAAGACCGCTCACGGGCGTGGGGCGGTCCATAGAAGATCTCGGTGAGGTCAAATCACGAGATGGTCAATAGAAATTTTTCCGTGCTGCTGCGCGTGTGCCTACCCGTCGCTGGTGGGGTGCCAATCGAGCCGCTCCTGTAGCTTCGCGCCTATCCAGATCACGCGCAGCTTTCGGATACTGGTAGCGGCTGTCCGAGGCCGATGGGGAAGCTGGGTGCCATGGCACTCACTGCGCCACGCGCGGCAGCACCCGCATGGCCTTTTCCGCTACGCTGCGGTGCTTGTCTAGCGCTTCCTCCCAGTTCGGTGACGAAAAGATCTTGTCGACGCTGGGTGCGATCAGGTGGGTAAGGAACACCGGCGTGTCCCATGGACAGAAGCAAGTCCAGACGCGGGCATTTTGATCTGGCAGATCGGTGCGCAGCACGAATCGTTTGAACCAGCCCGTCAGGAAGTCGAGATGAACCTGCCGCTCTAGTTCCTCCACCGGCTTGCCGGAAGGGTCGAGGATGTAGGACCGCGTGCGGAATGGGTCGCCATAGAGATCCGGCGTACCGCCGCGCACGGCGTGACGCAGCGCGCGGATCCAGGCCTCGGGGGTATCGGGTGGGGGCATGGCGGCAGAACCTTGGCTATCTCACGCGCGGGGGAAGCGCGCTCGCAGAGGCGGTTTCGTCGCCGGCCGCGCGACCTTGATCCGGTGGTGCTCGTCGCCCGAGCCGAACGACAGGTAATCGGGCGCCCACTTCATTGCCTCGAGTTGGCAGGTCTCCACCCCGCGGACCGTTACCGCGTCAGCCGTCACGGTGACGCTCTCGCACGCCAGGCGCAACTCGGCCGTGTCGCCGGGCAGGAAGTGGGATTCGAGGAAGATGGACATGGAAATTTCGTCACTCGGCGAGAGCGGGGATGCTCCCTTCCTGCGCCAGGATTCGGGGCGAACCCATCTCGCCGGTTTCCTCGTCCACCAGCACCTCATATGCCGCGACGCCGACGAAACTCGAGGCCATGCCGTTCGCGATGCGGATAGCACCGACTTCGCTGGATGCCTGGCGGATCTCGCCGGGCAGGAGTGCATCGCCCTTGCCTTTGCGGTAGGGCACGACGATGTACTTGATGGCGCGAGTAACGGGCATGGCGGCAACTCCGAGCGTTGGGTGGGTGCTGCGGAATGCAGCACGTTTACTGTATGGATATACAGTATAGGGGCCGCCTAAGGGTGAGTATCGAAAGTTGAGTTAACTGTATGGATATACAGCAATGGGTGTGCTGCTACTTCACTTCACTACAAGGCGTCTGTTAGCCGGCGTCCACCAGCCAGGCGAACAGCGTATTGAGGATCACCATCGCATGCCGCGCGCTGGCCGGGGAGAGCGGGTCGGCAAACGGCCGCCAGTCCGGCGCCCCACGCGCGAGTTTCTTGCGCGACGCCATGACCCAGCGCCAGGCTGGTTGCGGATCGGCGAGGAAGCGCTCGTACAACAGCTGTTGAGGATCGTTAATTCCGCTAGCGGTGACCGCTATATCCGCTAGCAATCACATGGCTGTAAACCATTGATCTATATTGCGAAACGGCCGTTTAGTGGCGATTTTTGCCGTTGTGCAAGAGCAACGCCATTTTCCGTCCATGTCCAACGATTCCGCTAATACGGCGCGGCGGATCATTAATTCGGCTAACGCGGGCTACGCCGAGCCGGTGTCGGCGAAATTCTATTGCTGGTCGGGCAGGGCGGACGGGGAGGGTGATAGTTCGGTAGAGCCATGCGTATGACCTCGCGAAAGATCGGAAAAATAGGGGTATTCTGGCGATCCGCGTTCACGCCACGACCTGCGCGCCAGGGAGATCTCCATTGAAAGCACTCGCGAGCATCGGCAGGAGAAGAGCGTTTTTTCCTTCATCTATCCTGGCTGGCACCGACATTTGCGGAATTTGAGCTCGCCATTAGCCGAAATAACGATCTGCAACATGAGCATGGCGAGCATCCCCCTGACGATCAAAAATGCAATTAATCGCCAGGATTTCCACCCCAACCTTGAACTGGGTTTGGCAGCAAGGTAGTAGCGCTCACTGGGGCCGGATCGGGGATTGGTCAAGCGCTTGCCATACAACTGGCCGAGGTCGGCGCACACTTGGCGCTTTCGGACATCGGTACCGACGGTTTGGCCGATACCTTGCGTCGGGTGCGGACAATCCAGGGCGGCGAGCGGGCTGGGCTGCGCGCTAAGGGTTACCGGCTGGACGTGACTTTACGCGAGGCCGTATTCGCACATGCTGACGAGGTGCGGAGCGACTTCGGAACCGCGCACTTTGTGATCAACAACGCGGGCGCCAGCCTGCTTGGCACCGTGGAACATCAGTCGATTGAGGAGATCGAATGGCAGTTAGCGATCAACCTTTGGGGCGTCATCTACGGGACCAAGGCCTTCCTGCCCATAATGCTCGCCCAGCGCGAGGGTTGCATCGTTAACATCTCCAGTGTGTTGGGTCTGCTCAGCCTGCCCAACCAATCGGCGTATGCGATGTCGAAGTTCGCAGTACGTGCACTGACCGAATGCCTGTGGTCCGAGTTGGCAGGCACCGGGGTTCGCGCCGTAAGCGTACACCCCGGCGGCATCCGCACCCATATCGCTAACAACGGTCGCGTGTGCGCAGCGGCCGGGCCGCAGGAGGCCGCATTTGGTGAATGGATTCAGCGAGTGCTGCTACGCACCACACCAGAGGAGTGTGCCAAAGATATTCTCCAGGGAATCCGTCGCCGCATTCGACGCATCCTCACGGGGAAAAACTCACGCGCAGGGTACTGGATCAGCCGGTTGACGCCGAACGGATATCCGGACCTGATGCGGCGCATAATCCGGTAGGTACAACGCGCCATGAAGGCGCTTGCGCGTGCCGCTTCCGATGCCGTGCCCACGCCCGCGCAACGGCGCAGGCGGGCCGTCCCCGGAGCGCAGGGGGAGGGCAAAGGTCTCTCCCCGGGGCGGGTGGCTAGGTTTCCCAACCCTCATGCCATCGCATTCTTGCGGTAGCACTCCATGGGGTATGGCCCAGAGTATGGGGGCGCGCAGAAGGGGCCGCCCTGGGTGTAGATGGTGGGGCCAGCGTGCAGACCGCTGGTGCCGGTTCGACACCCGGCCCCTTGGTCAGGACTTGCCTAGCCGGCTAACGGGGTTGGCTGTGCGCCAGCGTTCATTGCGGTAACCTGTCAAATACGGGGGCAGGGGGAAACGTGTTTACTCTGCCCATACCGCATCCACTTCGCGCATCAGGCGCCCGGCGAGAATATAGTCCCCCAGTTTGGATGCCTTTGCCTCGAGGCTCTCCAACTCAGGTGCCGGCAGTTCGCTCAACTCAAACTGACAATAGAGGTTTCGCTGCCGGAAGGTCGTCTTTGGCCGCAGCAGGCCGGCGACCAATGCCGTCGGCGATTTGACTGCGATGTTCTCTTGTCCGCGATATTCCACGCGTATTCCTGCCTTCTGACCGAGTCGACCCAGTTCAATCGCGTCCTGCCAGCCTGCCTCATAGTCCAGTTCCACCACCGTCACGCCTTCTGTCCCCAGGAGCCCTAGTGCCTCCCCTTTGGTGCCAGCTCGAGCTGTCGCCATTGACTTCTCCACTCACATTCTCGGCGCCGATAGGCCACATCCTACACCCCGCAATATTGTAATCGCCCGCGGAGCGTGAGCCCAATAGGCCTTTCCGGCGATTGACCTCCGCGGGCGTGCGGAATGTGGGGGGGCGGATCGATCCTCTCCCTGACGGGGAAGAATAGCCCGGAAGGGCTGCATTCACAGAAGGCTATTTCAGCACCGGCTTAATATCATTCAATCGGGCTGGATTCACAGAGTTGCTGTAAATTCGGCGAAGTGCTGTAGGATAGTGAATTGTGATTAATAGACGGAGACCGAGATGGCTACCTACAAACAATTGCTGGCAGATAAGGAAAAGCTGGAGGCCCAGCTTGCCGAGGTTCGTCAAAGCGAGGTCGCTGGCGTCATTGAGAAAATCCAGGCTTTGATGGCAGAGTACGAACTCACCGTCGAGGACTTGGCGCCGAAACGACGCCGTGGACGCCCGGCGGCTAGTGATAAGCCTAAAGCTGCGGCGAAGGAGAAGACCTCGCTGCCGCCAAAGTACATGGACCCCAAGACGGGCGCCACCTGGACCGGACGTGGCCGGGCCCCGGCGTGGCTGGGGAAGAATCGCGACAAGTTTCTGATTCCAGAGGCATGAGCCGTTGGTGGCAAGATGTGGCGGGGCGAGGAGATGCATGGACTAGCTTGGCGCGCAACGCACTGGGATGAGTCAATATCTCCTGCAAGTTTGTCGAATGGATAACCAGGAAACTGGACACGGTGCTCGCCAAGCCGGAATCTGTATGGCTGATTCTCCTGCATCACGCTGGCTGGGCGACAGCGGTGAGCCGGAAACTAGCGGGACCCAGCCGCGGTGGCATCCCACTCGATGACTTGAATGCGAGCGAGGGTGACATGGATTGGCGCAGGTCGGTGGTTGAGTCGGGCTACTGCCTTTGGCTTGCTTCGTGGGCGGCCAGCAACCGTGAATGAACAGTCGGACGGGGATCTTCCCCAATTTCGAGCATGGTGCGAATAAGCGTCCGCAGGTTATGGTAGACGCATACTCCAGCCAAGCGCCAATCGCTGGCGGCATAGGGGCGATGGGAATGCAGGCCGGATCATCAACGGCCGCCCGCAGCGCATCGATGTCGCCGGTGCCAAAGGCAGCATGGATCTTCTCGAACTGCCGGTCGTATCACATTGTCTGACTTCATCATTTCGTGTCGCCTGATCGGACCCCGTTGTCGCTTTCTGGAGAAAGCGTCGTGGTGAGAGTCAAAGCGGCGAATTCGCCTGGCTGCGATCGCGGGCCCGGCGGGGGTGACTGTCTTTGGCGAGCATCCATTGATCATAAAAATGCAATTATTATAATCGCTAGGATTCCTACCCCAACTTTAAACCGGGGTTTGGCAGCACAGGCTACCTGACTAGCGAGGAGCGGTCGAACGGGCCCTCAGCATCAGTGGGATGCCCATCCTCCGCTGACGCGCCTGTGTGGCTTCGTGCAGGGTGGCGCCAGGAAGGTACGCTCCATCATGAAGCGCTGCGCTTGCACGGAGTGAGTGCCACTGGTTCCTGCGAACGCCTGCCCTCTCTCCCGCCCCTTTCTCGCAGGCGGGAGATACAGCATCGCCCACGGCAGAGATGCGAAGTCGATGGGCGGTGCATTTCAACTGGCACAGTGGGTCAGGCACCGGCATTTCCGTTACGCGAGCCGCCAGCGCCAGGTTCTGGCATTCGCCACTTGGTCAGGTCTGGCCAGCAAGTCGCGTAACGCCGTCTTCAAAACCTTGCCGTTGCTGTTCTTCGGCAATGCTTCGGCGAACAGATAGGACTTTGGCCGCTTGAATCGAGCGATTCGGTGCAGGCACCACTGATCCAGTTCGGATTCGCTCACTTGCATCCCGGTCTTTCGCACGACAACGGCCACCACTTCCTCTCCCCAGTCGGGATGGCTCCGCCCGAGCACGGAGACTTCGCACACCGCGGGATGGGTGAGCAGAGCGTCTTCCACCTCGCGCGGATAGATATTGGAACCACCGCTGATAATCGTGTCCTTGCTGCGGTCCTTGAGGGTGAGCTGGCCGTACTTGTCCTGGCACCCCACATCGCCGGTGTGCAGCCAGCCGTTGCGCAGCGTTGCCGCACTGGCCTCTGGGTTGTTCCAATAGCCTTGCATCACGGTGGGACCGCGCACCAGCACTTCACCAATTTCGCCCGCCGGGAGCGCACGGTCTTCGGCGTCTGCGATGCGAATCTCCACGCCGGGCAAGGCACGCCCTACCGAAGCCAGCGCGTTGAAGTCGCCTGCGGCATGGGCTCTGGCAATCGCGGTAGGTGGCTGGGCAGTAATTGTCATCGGGCTTTCGCCCTGGCCGTAGATCTGGGCAATCCTTGGCCCTAGGTAGTGGAGCGCGGCGACCTCATCTTCCACATAGAGGGGCGCACCGCCACAGACAACAACCTTAAGGTTGGAAAGGTCCGCCCGGGTCCGGCGCGCGTACTCGACCAAGCGGTTGAGCATGGTCGGTGCCGCAAAAAAGCCCGGGCGCCGGTGCACAGCGATAAGGCTGGCCAGTTCGGCGGCATCGAAGCCGCCGGAAGAGGGAATCACCTGGCTCGCGCCTTCGGCAATGTGGGGGACAATGTAAAGTCCGGAGCCGTGAGATATCGGCGCAGCATGAATGAGGCAGTCACCGGGCGCGATGCGCGTCACAGCGCTCGAATAGGCCCGCGACATGGCGGTCAGATTCTGGTGCGAGAGCATGACGCCCTTGGGCTTGCCGGTCGTTCCGCTTGTATAGAACAGCCACGCGAGCGCGGCCCCGTCGACATCGGTCACCGGCGTGCCCTGCGCCACGAAGAGGGCGTGATAGTCGCTGGAGCCGACGACGATGGTACTTGCGCCGGGTACTGCGTCGGCATCGGCAACGAAGCAGACGCCGGCGCCACTGTCTTGTACGATGTAGTCAATTTCGCCCGGATGCAGTTTGGCGTTGATCGGTACCGCGCACAGGCCCGCGTGCCAGATGCTGTACAACAGCTCGATGTACTGCGGGCAGTTCTTCATGATCAGCGCCACCCGATCACCGGCATGGAGCCCGAGCCAGTCGTGCAAGCCGCAGGCGCAGCGTGAGACGCGGTCGGCTAGCTGCGCAAAGGTGGCGTGCTGTTCGGTGCCGACGAAGAGTGCGGCCTGACCGGGATAGGCACCGGCCGAGCGGACGAGCGTCTGGGCGAGATTGGCGTTCACGTTGACTCCCATTTCAGGCGCTGACCAGGTATCCGCGCAGGCCAGTCAGGCTCAGTACGGCCGCAAAAGCCATAGTTCATCTTCACTCCTGCGTGGGCAAGCGCCGGCCTGGCGCTTGCATTCGACGGGTTGATATCCCGTCTTTCATGGGAACCGTTCTTTTTTTGGGGGGGCAGGCAATGCCTGCCCCCTCGCCTCCCCCTCACCAATCAGTCCGGGGCGCGCTCCGGCAGCGGCAAGTGCATCCATTCCTGATAAAAGGCCTCGATGTCCGGCTCGAAGTCGTGGATCACGGGATACCACGGGGTGGGTGCCTCAACGTCGTGCATGGTGCCGCACGTTGGGCAGTAGTACTCGCGATATACCTGCCACTGGGTATCTGGGGCCATCAGCTTGGGGTAGACCTCGGTCATCGCCTCCTCCGTGTCGCGCACGTAGATTGAGGCATGCAGTTTCCAGTTGTCGAGGTAGCCGCAGAACTCGTGACCGCAGTCGCACATGGTGACCCACTTCTTGGTCTTGGCCGACTGCACGATATTCAAGTGGGGGCCGAGCGGAAGCACGATGCGGTCCGGGAAGCTCGCCTTAGCTTGCAGGGCGGCAAGATATTGCTCGAAGCGAGCCTCGTCCTTGGGCATCGAGAGCATGCGGAAGGTGGTTTCCCAGTCGAGGGAGCCTTCGACGAGGTGGGCGACCTGTTCATTGGTGTAGGCAGACATTCTTCAACTCCTTGATTCGGTGATTACTCTTCGACCTGGACGACGGTGGTGACGTCGGGCAGCAGGGAGAGATCCATGCGGTGCTTGGCGCCATAGGACGGCACGCCCAATTCTTCCTCGAGCAACTGCCAATCCGCGGGCAGGTTCCAGAACTCCTTGAACTCCCGGGTGAACTTCTCGGACAGGGCAAAGCTGGTGGCGAACATATGCTGTACCTGAACGGACGCGTGCTTGTTGATGACGCGCTCGCGCTCCTCCTTCATCCATTCGCGGGTCGGCAGGGCCCGGGCTAGACGTTCCTTGCGAATCTCGGCACGGCGGGCCTGGGTTTTGGCTATATCCACCGTGAACACGCCCTTGGCGTCCTGGGTGAAGACGGCGCCATAGACCTTCTGCGCGTATTCCGGCAGCAGGAACTTCTGGTTGAGGTCCGCCTCGACAGCCTTCGGATCCCGATCGATGGGGTCGCCAAAGCCAGGGCCACCGCGCAGGTAGTTGAGGTAGAGGTCGTGGTTGGCATAGCAGTCCTCGGTAGTGATGCATTGCTTGTCACGCTTGACCACGGCGGTTGCGTCGATGTGGCGCTCGAAGTCCGGGTTGCTCGGATCGATGTCGCCGCCCAGAGGCAGGGAGTCGCCGATAGCGATGCGCTGGTCCAGGCCCGTCTTGTGTGCCTCAAAGCGGTAACCTGTGGCAGACGGGTAGCCGCCCATCATGCCCCAATCGCTGTTCATGAAGCCGTTGCCCATGAAGAACATGGTCCAGTCCTGAGCGTTCCACACCATGCGCAGCGTCTCGAAGCCGCAACCGCCACGGTACTTGCCGTAACCGCCGGAGTTGGCCTTGACGTTCCGGCCGAGGTAGAGCAGTGGCTCTGCCATCTCCCAGATCTCGATGTCGCCCATATCGCCTTCTGGGTTCCAGATGGCGGCGGCGTGGTTGAGACCATCCTTGACGGCGCAGGCGCCGGTGCCGCAGGAACTCGCCTCAAAGCTGTTGACTGCGTGAATCTCACCGTCCTGGTTGATTCCGCCGCCTTGCAGCCAGTTGGAGGTGTTGGCGTTTCCTGCGTTGACCTCTTCCAGATAGCCACGGCTGAAATAAGACTGGGAGAGCCCCCGCCACAGGGCGGCCCAGCCGGAGACCAGGAAGTGCCAGGCGTAGGCGTGACCGGTACGGCGGTCATCCGGGTTGCACCAGGTTCCTTTTGGCAGACGGAACTCGGTGGCGAAGTAGGCACCGTCGTTGATGCGCTGAGTGGGCACAAGGGTCTGGCACATCATCACCCAGATTCCGGAAGTAAAAGCGACCTGATGGGCGTTGAAGGTGTGCCAGCCCCAGCGGCTCGCGCCCTCGAAGTCCAGGCGCCACTTGCCATCCGGC
This sequence comes from Cupriavidus sp. 8B, assembly GCF_054589115.1. Classification (NCBI taxonomy): domain Bacteria; kingdom Pseudomonadati; phylum Pseudomonadota; class Betaproteobacteria; order Burkholderiales; family Burkholderiaceae; genus Cupriavidus; species Cupriavidus sp. 8B. The sequence continues at coordinate 127,044 of NZ_BAAILO010000530.1, forward strand.
CTGATGGTCATCTCCACCGGCGAGTGCATGATGGAGTCGAGCTTGGCGAAGGCGTTGGAGACCTGCACATCGTCGTGCTTGTAAGGCACGTCGACAAAGGAGACCTTGCGGTACTTGCCCGGCAGGGTCATGGCCTTGATACGGCTCTGCAGTCCGCGGCGGCCTTCTTCGATGACCTCGAAGGCAAACTTCTCATAGGCTTCGATACCGTCGGCGCGGATCACTTCCTCGACCAGGTCGCGGATCATGTGGCAGCCGGCGATGCGGGTCTTTTCGTCGAGGATCCAGTACTTCGGCGTGCGCACTGAGCGCTGGGACTCGTGCAGCCAGTCGCGCAGCGGCTCGTCGTTCACCCCGGTCTTGCGGCAGGTGACCATGTAGCCGTCGCCGAAGCGCTGGGTCTGGCCGGTGGACATCGAGCCCGGAGTCACCGAGCCGGTGTCGATGACGTGGGTGACGCCGCCGACCCAGCCTATCAGCCGGCCTTCCCAGAAGATCGGCACGATGGTGGCGATGTCGCATGGGTGGACGTTGCCGATGGCGCAGTCATTGGTCGTGAACATGTCACCGGGGTTGATGCCGGGGTTGGCTTCCCAGTTGTTCTCGATCATGTACTTGATCGCCGCGCCCATGGTGCCGACGTGGATGATGATCCCGGTCGAGGTCAGGACGCAGTCGCCGGCGGCGTTGTAGAGGGTGAAGCAGAGTTCGCCTTCCTGCTCGACGATGGGGCTGGCGGCGATCTTCTTGGCGGTTTCGCGCGCATGCACCAGGCCCCCGCGCAGCTTGGAGAACAGCTTCTCGTAGCCGATCGGATCGCTGTCACGGAATTCCAGCTTCTCGAGGCCGTTGTAGTGGCCGGTGGCCTTGGTGCGCTCGATGATGCGGTCGCGGTACTGCTTGAGCGTCTGGCCATTCTGCAGCAGGTCGGCGAAGCCGACTTCTTTATTGCTCATCATATTCATGGCGGGTCTCCTTACTTCACTTCCTTGAGATGGAACAGGCGGTGCTTGTCGATAGTGGTTTCGAAGCCGTCGGGCACGACGAAGGTCGTGGCGTCGGATTCGATGATGGCGGGACCCACGATGTGATTGCCGGCCTTGAGGGCTTCCATCTTCCAGAGCGCGGCATCCACCCACTTCTTGTGGCGGTAGAACGGACGGGTGCCGAGATAGGCTTCCTTGGGCGGCGTCGGGCCGGCATCCGGGTCTTCCGGCAGCACCGGCTTCTGGGTCACGACGGTGCCGCGCAGGATGGCACCGGTGATCGAGAAGCCCAGTTCCGGCGAGCGCGCAGAGCTGGCGTAGACGCGGCCGTAGGTGTTCTCGAAGGCCTCGACGATCTGGTTCCAGTCGGCCGCGGTGGCGGCGCTGGTCACCGGCGAGACGATTTCGAGGTCATTCAACTGGCCCATGTACTGCATCTTGTAGCCGGGGATCAAAAGCACGTCCTCAGGCTGGTAGCCGTTGAGGACGAATTCGTCGATGACCTTGACTGCTAGTTCAGACCAGGCTTCCTGCAGGCTCCTGCAGGCGACTTCCTTGTCGGCGTCGGGGGCGTGCTGGGCAACACCAAGGTCCACTGACTTGTCGTAGCGGTACTCGAAGTCGGCGCAGGCGCAGCCGAAGGCCGAGAAGCCGGCCGCCCAGGCCGGCACGACGACATCCTTGAAGCCGACGCCCTCGGTGTAGCCGTAGGTGTGCACCGGGCCGGCGCCGCCGTAGGAGAAGCAGGTGAAGTCCGCCGGGTTGTAGCCCTTGGCACTGATGTTGGCGCGCAGGTACTCGGAGAGGGTGAGATCGAGCAGCTCGATGACGCCGGCGGCGGCATCCTCGACCGACAGGCCGAGTGGGTCGGCGATCTGCGCCTTGATGTGGTTGCGGGCGCGCTGCACGTCGAGCTTGATGGCACCGCCCAGGAAGTTCTCCGGGTTCAGGTAGCCGAGCACGACGTGGCAGTCGGAGACGGACACCGTGTCGAGGCCGCTTTCCGGCCAGCAGGTGCCGACGCGGTAGCCGGCGCTGTCAGGGCCGAGCTTGATCGACTTGCTGTAGGGGTCGAGGCGCACGAAGCTGCCGGCGCCGGCGCCGACCGAGTCCATCGCCACCAGGGGCAGGGAGAGGACCAGCCGGGCCATGTCGGGGTCGGACTTGATGGCGAAATTGCCCTTGGTGATCAGGGCCACGTCGAAGCTGGTGCCGCCGATGTCGGAGCAGGCGATATTCTCGTCGCCCAGGTACTCTCCCAGCAGCTTGGAGCCGATGACGCCACCGATGGGGCCGGAGACGATGGTGCGTGCGAGTTCCTTGGCCTTCCAACTGATGGTGCCACCGTGCGTGGCCATGACGCGCAGGTCGAATTTGGCCCCGTGCGTCTTGAAGCGGTCGCTAACCTTCTTCAGCGTTTGACGCGAGGGCTCCGCGCCATAAGCCTCCAAGATAGTGGTGTTCATCCTGTGGCTCTCTTTGCGCGACGGGTAGTAATCCACGGAGGCGAATACGGGGATATCCACCTTCAGTTTCTTCAACTCCTCGCGCACGATGTCACGGGCACGTTGCTCGCTGGACTCGTTCTTGTGGGATTGCAGCAGGCAAATGACGATGGCTTGTGCGTTGGCCTCCACCAGTTCCCGGGTAGCCCGGCGGACTTCCTCCTCACGCAGCGGGATCACGACCCTCCCCTGCACGTCGGTACGCTCGGTGACGCCACGCGTGCGAGAGACGGGCACCAGGGGCTCATCGTAGCGGTGGGTGTTAAGGTGAATGCGGTCCTCCAGGGCATAGCCCAGGTAGCTCTGCAGGGCGCGCCCCATCGAATGGATTTGCTCGAAGCCACGGTTGCAGATAAGGCCGACGGCGAGGCCCTTGCGCATGAGGATGCGGTTGAGCATGGCCGTACCGGAATAGACGCAAGTCACCAGTTCCGGATAGACGTCGTCCACGGTCCGGTCCCAATGGGCGAGGGCGTCTTCGGAAGAGTTGTAGATGGCAAGGGATTCGTCGCCGGGATTGCTCTGCGCCTTGCCGACCACGAAGCGGCCATCAGAGCGCACGAAGAATGTGTCGGTCATCGTGCCACCAGCATCGATGCCCATCACCTGTACGGTGGACTGCGGTTGCATACTGCCTCCTGTCATTGGTGTCGTCATGGTGGGATCTCCCACGACCAATCCATGGCAAAGCTTGTGCCAGGCTTGGCTGGCACTAGGAGCAGCCATGGCAAGCGATTTGAAATCAACGAGTTGCCGGCATTCCTTGGCCACTTCGCTGGTCGCCCGATGCCTGCTGCCGCTGTCCGGATTCCCGACGCCCTGTGCAGCGGTGTCCGGGAACCGGACGCTTTCTGGCCAGCCGATGCGATTGTCCTTAGGCAAGCCCCGGCACTTGGCAGTTGGAGCACTGACTGCTGTCCAACGCGCATCGCGCTGGGTCAGGCCTGCCTGTCGCTGTCGCGAGGGACTTTGACTTTCCTGTGCTCTGCCACGCAGATCACTTGAAGCGTTGGCACGGCCTATGCGTTGGTTTCACGCGAATGGCAGTGGAACGTGGTGAAGCCCATGAAGAATTCAATGAGGTCAAGGCGCCTGATTGTCGAAACGGTTGCCGATACGGACTTGGCGATCGGAACCCATCTCGTCACCGATCGACTTTGGTACACGCATCATGGCGTCTATGCGGGGGACGGGAAGGTCGTGCATTACGCGGGTCTGTCGCTGTCACTTCGTCGCGCCCCGGTGCTCGAGGTCACGCTCGCGGAATTCGCGCATGGGCATCCGGTCTGGGTCCGGCAAAGCCCCGGCGCCAGGTTCGCCGGTTTGGAAGCCGTCCGACGCGCCTACTCCCGCATCGGCGAGGATCGCTATCACCTGATTTCCAATAACTGCGAGCACTTCTGTATGTGGTGCTTATATGGCGAGAGTCGCAGTGATCAGATCGACGTCTGGACGTCCTGGGCAAGCAATGTGCTGGCTGCGGGGTTCAACGCTATCGGGCGGCTCACGGTCACAACCTCGCGAAGTGTGTCCATGGTGCGAGCAGTTTCCCGATTCGGATTCGAGTGCGAGGCGTTCGCGAATTCAACGCGATCGTCTTCCTGAACCCGTGCTCTGCTCGTCGGGAAGGAAATGGCTAGTTGCCGTGGCTTCGCTTGCGCCACATCGGCCGCCGAGCATGCGGGGGGCCGTTCGTTGCGGCAGCGGCAACCGTGGTTATCGCAGGCGCTTGTTGTCGCTGTCCGGTTTCTGGACACCTAAAGGCAGCAGTGACCGGGAACCGCACATCTTCCGGGCGATTTGGTGCGGAGCACAAATTATTGATTTGAAAGAGATTTGTTGACTTGGGGATGGCACGGGCATACGGTTACTGCAGTCAATTGATAGTGATCGTTCCATGCCGTCTTCTTATTGCGGCGCTCTCATCCCCCGCATCGGCGACGAACTGATCGTGGCATCGGCTTGGGAGCGCTTTCTGCAGGACCAACCCGTGGAAGTGAAAGGGGTGCGCAGCGTTGTCCTGGCGTCGTGGCAGCGGTGTCGATCTGAGGCCGTTGATCCTTCCAAGCACTCCGCACCGGGGGCTGCCGCCGAACGTGTCCGCCAACTGCAGCGGCAGAGCCGGGATTTATGCGATGCTGCGCGTCCGGCACTTGAGGGCCTGCGCGATATCCTGCGGGAATGCGGCACCCTCATCATGCTCTGCGACCCGGGCGGCACCGTTCTCCAACTCAATGGCGAGACCAGGGCCCGCAGCGTTGGCGAGGGGATCAACCTAGCCACCGGTGGCTGCTGGAATGAGGATGTCATCGGCACCAATGCCATCGGCACCGCGATCGCCACAGCCGCTCCGGTTCAGATCCATGCCAACGAGCATTTCTGCCTGGACGTCAAGCGCTGGACCTGCGCTGCGGCTCCCATTCTCGACCCCTTTGGCAGCACCTTGCTGGGCGTGGTGGATGTCTCTGGCATCAAGGAAACCTTCCATGGCCACACCCTGGGACTGGTGGTGGCTGCCGCCAGGCAGATCGAATGCGAACTGGCCCGCCGCAAAGTTGCCCTGCACGAACGGCTGCTGACCCGATCGATCGATTATTTCATCCGTTACGCCAGCGACTATGTTGTGCTCGTCGACAGCCGCGGGCTCATTGTTCGTACTAACGGCAATGCGCAGGCGGCGCGGGAGAGCTATGATGTGCGGCTGCCCTTCGACGTTGGCGGCCAGGTGCCGGGACTCAACCTTGAACTGCCCGAGATCGACCGGTGCTGTCAACGCCCGCAATGGCTGCGCCCCGAATGGCTGCACGCGGTCAAGGACCATGACGGTATGCTGGGTACGATGCTGGTGATCCCGCTCGGGGCAAGCCAGCATCGTACCGCCGTATCGCTGCCCACGGCCACGGCACCGATGGCGGCAAACGATGCTTTTGGCGAGATCATCGGGGCAAGCGAGGTGCTGGAGGCGACCAAGGCACGCGCCCGCCGCATCGCCCCTCTCGATCTGCCGGTACTGCTCCTTGGCGAGACCGGTGCCGGGAAGGAACTCTTTGCCCGGGCGCTGCATCGGGCGGGTAACCGCCCCGATGGTCCTTTCGTTGCCGTCAACTGCGGCGCTTTTACCCGTGAGCTGCTGGTCAGCGAACTCTTCGGCTATACCGACGGAGCCTTTACAGGCGCCCGCCGTGGTGGCCTCCCAGGCAAGTTTGAGCAGGCCGACGGCGGTACGCTGTTCCTCGACGAGGTCGGCGAGATACCAATTGACATGCAGCCCCACCTGTTGCGCGTGCTGCAGGACGGCGTAGTGGTCCGCCTGGGCGATACCCGCGAGCGGCGCGTTTCGGTTCGTGTCGTCGCAGCCACTAACCGTGATCTGCAGAGTGAGATCGCCACCGGGCGCTTCCGCGAGGACCTGTACCACCGCCTCTGCGTGGTCAGCTTGCTACTACCACCGCTGCGCGATCGGCCTGGCGATATCGAGGCAATCATCGAGCATCTCAACAGCAAACTGGCGCGCAAATACGGCTGTGCGCCCAAGCAGCTTGAACCCGCCGTGCGCCAGGCGCTTCTGAACCATCGCTGGCCGGGCAACATACGTGAACTGCAGAATGTCGTCGAGGTGATGTTCGCGCTCAGCGAAGGCAACATCATCGATACTTCTCTGTTACCTCCGAGCCTTGCCCAGACGCCAAAGTACTCACTCTCCAAATCCACCTCGACGTCAATGCCTGTCTCGGTCGGTCGTCTTGAGGAAATGGAGAGGCAAGCGATACTCGATGCGATCGCGAATGCCCACGGAAACATATCCATGGCCGCCCGAACGCTCGGAATTTCGAGGAGCACGCTGTACGTCAAACTGGCCTCGATTCGGGATCGCCTCGGTAACTCAAGCACCGGCGCTTAGAGACCATTTCAAAAAGACTGCTCAGCACGCCTGAAGACGTTCCAGCAAACGAGAGAGCAGCCAAGTTTCAGGAATGCTTCGTGAATGTCAGCGCGGCGCTCGAAGCGAATGCGAAGACGACGGAAATTGTGGAACCATGCATGAGTACGTTCGACCACCCAGCGAAACTTGCCGAGACCGCTACCGTGTTCGGTTCGGCGTTTCGCGAGCACTGGCTTGATGCCGCGCTCGCGTAGCTTCCGACGATGCAGTTCGGAATCGTAGCCGCGATCGGCATAGATGACTTTGGGTTTCTGAAGTGGTCGGCCACGCACGCCGCGAATCGGTGGAATCGCGTCGATGAGCGGCAGGAGTTGGGTGACGTCGTTTCGGTTCGCGCCGGTCAGGATCGCGCTGACGGGGATTCCGTTGGCGTCGACGAGGATGTGGTGCTTGGAACCTGGTCGCGCGCGATCCGTGGGGTTCGGACCCGTTTTTCGCCCGCCCCAACAGCTCGCACCGACGACGAATCGACGGCTGCTCGTGAGAAAT
>NZ_BAAILO010000530.1:134136-150542 GCF_054589115.1 Cupriavidus sp. 8B
TTCGGCGCTGGAAGCAGCGGTTCGATCAGTGCCCATAACTCGTCGTCAATGATCGGCGCGCCCATCCCTTTGGTCCCAGTTGTTCAGGTGCTCAAAGCTGCCATTCAACGCTTAGATCAAGGGGCGTCCTTGCGCCGCGGGCACATCCTCTTCAGCCGATTGTTGGGCGACTGCTGGAATCGGGGCGCTAGGAACGAGCCCGTAGCTGGACATGACTGCCAACAACTTCTGGCGGTCTGGCGGCCCGCCGGCATCCACAACTCCCTGTACATCCAGAAAGTATTGTGCACCCAGGTCAGGGGTAAGGACGATTAGTGCCTTGGCAGTGGCTTGATGAGGGTTGCTGAACGCATGGACGGAGCCCTTGGGTGTATGCATCCACTCACCCGGTGCCAGATCCCTGACAACACCGTCAACGGAATAGCGGATGAGCCCCTCCAAGGCGTATATGCATTCTTCATTGTGGGTGTGACTATGTGGCGGCGGAACGTTTGCTCCCGGGGCGATTGTCAACTCGAAGACGCCCATGCCCTTCGTGGCGGATCCGTCTATGAGATAGCGCACTGTCAGGCCACCAATTGTGATCGGCTCAAGAGTGGATGCGTCTGTGGTCATCGTGAATACTCCGAACAGGAAAGGTCTCATCAGCGCAGGCGCAGGCGCAACAAATCTGAGATGCCTGGCTACCAGGCTTGGCACAGACGGCTGGCTCGATAGTGCAAACATACTGTCTGCAGCCCAACGCACAAGAATGTGCGGCCGCCCACGAAAAAAGCTGATTGAATGCGCAATGGCCGTTTGTGGGGGGCATAGAGTATCGCACTGAGTGATGCGAACGCATGAGCAGCAGTGGGCCGCCGCCAGTGATCGGCAGCTATGGGAAGGATTTTTGGGGGAGGGCGTAGCGCAGAAAATGAAAACGGCGCCAGAGGCGCCGTTGGAATGTTTCCACTTTCGTTGGAAACCTCACATCATGAAATGCGAAGAAATCCGCAAGTCATTGATATGAAAAAGAATTTTGGGCTGGCTGATGGGACACGAATCCTCGACGACAGGAATCGCAATCCTGGTCTCTCGTTGGATAGACGCCTTTGGCTAATGCCCTACAGATCAGTTGGGCTTTGGCGCAGTTGCAGGTCGAGATAGCGCTCGCGCTGCACGACGGGCTTGCAGTTGCTGCGCCCGGTTCGCATCGGCCTGGGCCACGTGTCCCGCCTCCTGACCCGCCAGATCCACGCGCGGTGCGCCTTCCACCAGGCAGGCCCAGTAGCGGGTGCCGCGGCACCAGGTCCGGATTGCATCGCGCAATGCTGGCTCCGTCAGGCCAAGTTCCTGCGCGTGCTGAACAAGGTCCTCGAAGATGCCGATCTTGAGCGGCACCTTGGGTGCCGGATTCTTCGGAAAGGTTTGCGGGAACCGTTTCTGCAACTTCACGATGGCTTGCAGCACCGGATCGATGGGCTTAACGGGTTTTGCTGGGCGGGCCGAAGCCTTCGGGGGCGCGCTACGCGTCTTGGCAGGTGCGGCCTTGGCTTGCTTTGCCAGTTGTTTCTTCAGTGCCGCCAGTTGTTCGAAGCCCATCATGCCCAGCCATTAAAAACGTCATGCAATTGTAGCAGTCGCTCGCAATTCGCCTCGCCGCCCACGCCGCGGCGGGACGTTGACCAAAGCAGGCATGCTGGCCGCCCGTCACCCTTCGCGCGTCCACCCGATCCGGTGGCGTTCCTGCGTGGCCTCATGCCGCGCATCGTCCTCCGTATGCAGATAAGCGCTGGTGGTAGAAATCGATGCATGCCCGAAATTGTCCCTCACGAAACGCAGGTCCACCTGCTGGTCGGTCATGTGCGACCCCGCGGTATGGCGCAGCCAGTGCGCCGACGCGCTGGCCAGCACCGCGGCCCGGCTTTCCCACTCCGGGCCGCGTGAGCGCAGGCGCGCGGCGGCCATCCCGAACACTTCCTTCAGCACCAGGTGCAGCGCGCCGCGTGACAAGGGTTTTTCCTTGCCGATGATCGGCAGCACGATGGGGCGCGCCTCGCCGGGGTGCGGGGCGGGTGGCAGGCCGTACGCCTCGCGATAGCGCGCCAGCTCCACGATCAGTTCATCCGTGGCCGGCACCAGCCGCGTCTTGTTGCCCTTGCCGGTCACCTCCAGCCACCAGCGCTCCACGCCGTCGCGGTCGCGCCGGCAGAAGAAGGCGCCCATGCGGGTTTCAGCCACTTCCGCCGCGCGCAGGCCGCCGAGATACAGCACCGTGAAGAGCCAGCGGCAGCGCGCCGCATGCAGGCGCTCGCGCTCGGTCGCACTGTCGCTCGTACCCGGCATCGCTTCGATGGCGTCCTTGACTGTCTGCCACATGGCGTGGCTGAGGTAGCGCGTGATGCGGGGCTTGGACTGGCCGCGCCGGCTGCGCGCTAGCGAGAGCGGATTGCCGGCGAGGTAGCCGGCGTCCACCAGCCAGGCGAACAGCGTATTGAGGATCACCATCGCGTGCCGCGCGCTGGCCGGGGAGAGCGGGCCGGCGAACGGCCGCCACTCGGGCGCGCCGCGCGCGAGCTTCTTGCGCGATGCCATCACCCAGCGCCAGGCCGGCTGGGGATCGGCCAGGAAACGCTCGTACAGCAGCAGGTCCTCATGGGTGAGCGAGGACAGCGGCTTGCCGTGCTGCAGGACGGCCCACAGCAGCAGCCGCTCCACCTCGCGCCGATAGGTCTGCAGCGTGGCCGGCGTGTCGGTATAGCGAGCCAGCCAGGCGGTGACGGCGGCCAGATCGTCGGCAGCCGAGATCTGTGGGGTGCCGCCGCGGGCCCGGTTGCTGCCGGCGGCGCCGGACAGCGCGGCGGGCAGGCGCAAGCGCTCGATCGGGGTGGCCGGCAGGGCAGTGAAGGCAGGGTGGGGGAGCGGGGTGGGTTCCATCGGTGCGGCGGGCGGCATGGCGTGAGGGTAGCCATAATTATAGACAGAATGGTACTTATGTCTAAAGATTTGCGTTTTGAATTAGATAAATGTCGTATTACGTAGTAATATTTACCGAAACTGACATGGTCCGCCACCCAAACATGACTGCCAGCCCTGAATCCACGTCTTCCGAGGCCGCCCTGCAGGCCACGCTCGCTGCCGACGTGGCCACCCTGCGTGCGCAGTTCCCCGAGACCCGCGCGCTCTACCGCGAGGTCTGCGCCTTGCTGTTCTTCCGCCACGGCATCACCCCCACCGCCAACAAGCTCTACGGCCTGGTGCGCAAGGGCAGCATGGGCACACCCACCGAGGTGCTCGCGCAGTTCTGGGCGGACCTGCGCGGCAAGATGCGCGTCACCATCGACCATCCCGAGTTGCCGGACGGGCTCAAGGCGATCGCCGCCAATGCCGTGCAATCGATCTGGCAGGCCGCCAACGAGGCGGCCACCGGCGAACTGGCCGCCTTGCGGGCTGAAGCGCGGCTGCACGCGAGCGAGGCGGAAGCGCAGCGCGACCAGGCGCGGGCCGCGGTGGTGGTGGCCGAGCAGGAGACAGCCGCTGTACAGGCCGGGCTCGACGCCGCCCAGCGCGCACGCGCGGCGCTGCAAGGCGAATTGGAGGCCGAGCGCCAGGCCCACGCCGCCGCGCGGGCGCGTCAGGAGGCGGGGCAGCGCCAGATCGAGGCGCTCGAGCGGCAATTGGGAGAGTTGCGTACCCAATTCTCGACGGAGCTGGAGCGCACCCGCGAGCAGGTCGCCGTCGCACAGGAGCGGGCCAGTGCCACCGAACGCCGCGCGCTGCGCGAGATCGACCAGGAACGCACGCTGCGCCAGAAGGGCGAGCAGGCGCTCGCGGACCTGCGCACCGAACTGGCGGCCGTGCAGGCGAGGGCGCAAGACGCCGCCGTGGCCGGCGCCGAGGAGCGGGCGCGGTTGCAGGCCGAGCGCGACACGCTCAGCCGGCAACTGGCGGAGGCAGAGCAGGCGCTCGAGCGAGGGCAGGCGGCACAAGACGGGCTGCGGGTGGAACTGGAGATGGCAGTACGGCGCGCCGAGCGGGCCGATGCGGAAGCCACCGCGACGCGCCGCCTGGTATCGCCTAGGCGCGGGGCGCCGGTAACGCGCACCAAGTTCAAGCCCGGGCCGACCTGAGGGGGCGCCGGAGGTGTCGGATGGAATTTATCCACCGCGCGACGGGACAAGCCTGTGGACAAGCCGCGCGGGGGCCGAGTGCCGACGGCATCGGCGGGTTTGACTAAAATTTAAGCAGTGAGGGCGGCCACGTCCTCCCGCCAGCACGGATTCCCACTGCAGCGATCACCTAGAACAATCCCGAATCCAACGCTGCCGCCAGACGGCACGATGCGGGATCCGGCGCCGCCCCAAATCTATTCACCTACACCATGTCGATTGAAATCGAGCGCGCGCAAGCGATTACCTGGATCCGCATCCAGATGGCCCAGCACGGCCTGAGCCTGGCCGACCTGCAGGCCGCCGGCTGCTTTGCCGAGCCGCCGCCGACTCCAACGCCAGGAGCGGTGCGCTACCGCAACGCGCACGGGCAGGGCTGGGACGGCCGCGGTGCCATGCCGGACTGGTTGCAGCGGGCAGTCAACGCCGGGCAGACCGTGGAACATTTCCGCGTCTAGCGGGCGAGTAGAGGACTACCCCTTCGATTTCCTTCACCCGCTCCATCTGGAGCCGCTCGGGAGCCGCTCGGTCGTGGCTGAGAAGTTTCACCGTGCAAGCCCGTTAGCTTGGTCCCCGGACCCATGTATGATTTCTTCCGCCTATGCTCAAACTTGCCGCAACCCTTCGTATCGAACTGCTCCATGTCAAGCCTCTGGTCTGGCGTCGCTTTGTTGTCCCGGCGGATATACAACTCCCCAAGCTCCACAAGGTGATCCATTCCGTGATGGGCTGGGAGGACACTCACCTGCATGAATTCGACATCAACGGCGAGCGGTTCGGCGTACAGGATAAGGACGTCTCGGATGAAGGCCTGCGGTCGGAGAAGGGCGTTCGGCTGAACCATGCGCTCGGCTCGGCCACCGAATTCGAGTACCGCTATGACTTTGGCGATGACTGGCAGCACCGCGTCATTGTCGAATCAGTCGGCTACCCTGACCTGGCGCTGGCTCTGCCGGTATGCCTGACTGGCGAATACGCTTGCCCTCCGGAAGACGTTGGTGGGCCACACGGCTATGCGGAATTCCTTGCAGCGCTCCGGGACAAGACACACGAACAGCACAATGACTTCCGGTCGTGGGTTGGCGGCGTATTCGACCCAGTTGGCTTTGATGTGAATGCGGTCAATGCGAGGCTGCGGGCGATTCGGTGACGCCTGCTGGCCCTTTGTGTCAGATGAGACCGCGCCGAAGAGGAAGCCACGGTCAAAGCAACCGCAGAACGCACATCATGACGAGCCTGGGTCTTGGGACAAATGGACGGAAAATTTTTGACGAGATCAAATCAACACCAAGGAGGGGGCATGGATAGCACTGATTGGTCGGAAGAACTGAAGGCACTAACGCGCGAGACGCTTACGGGCTTGCCGATTACGCTGGGGTCGGAGGTTGCACTCAAACACAGGGAAGGAGGCTTTGCTACGATTGGCATCACGGATCTCGTGCACCAAAATTACACGGTGACGGATCGCACTGACGGGCAAAAGAATAGCTACCCAAGTCTCGAAAGCTTGATCGAGGATGGGTGGGTGATCGACTGAGGCTCATTTAGCCAGCGAGCCCTTGGGCCGACCACGATCGCTGTTCGAGTTCTCCTCGCTATTCGCGCTGCGTGAGCACAGAGGCATCTCGAACAGGATCCCACTAGTCTGCGTCGAACGAGCTAACCCGAGACAGGCAGCGAGCGGATACTGATGAACCGATTCACTACATGTTCTCTTGGCCTACGACAGACAACAATCATCGACTAAACAACCCAACCATGTTCATCGATTCTGCGTGTTATCTAGAGCGAGTGAAGTCTGTTATCAATGACGGCAGCGAGGTCAAGGCTGCGATAGCGTTTCTGGGGGATGGTGCGGAAAGGCTGTTCAAGGACGCCGGCAAGTCCGTGCGTATCATCTGCAATCTGCTTTCCGGGGCGACCAATCCGAAGGCTGTGGAAGGCCTGCTAGCGTTGGGGAAAACCGAGGATGTCCAAATTCGCCATCTTCCAGACCTTCACGCCAAGGTGATCATCTCACGCGAGAAGGGCATCGTCGGGTCGGCAAACCTCTCCACCAACGGGCTCTGCCTCGAAGGCAACGAGAGTGCCAAATGGCGTGAGGCCGGCTATCTTGTCTCCGATGTCCAAGAGATTGAACGGATGCAAAGCTGGTTCGACCGGCTCTGGAGCGATGCGCGCGGGATTGAGGCACGCGATTTGAAAGTGGCAAATGACCTTTGGGAAAGGCGAAAGGCGATTGGGCGCGAGTCCCTTCGTAACATCTCTTTGCTTGCTCACCGTCCTGAGGAGTTGGAGGGCCGCGGTATCTATGTTGCGTTGTACAACAGGTCGCCGACGAAGGAGGCTGAGACGGCGTTTCAAGAGGAGCGAAACAGTATGGAGGTCTCTGGGTCTCCAGGCGATGCGAACTTCACCGACAAGGTCTCCTATTTTGAAGACTGGAGTGATCTGCCGCAGGACGCCCCGCTCCTGTCGCTCCGCTATTCGCGCCAGCACAAGCTAAAGAATGAGGGGGCATGGCGGCGCATTGCACGCCTCGACTTCGCCTACTTGCCGGGCGACCATGAAACGCAGATTCAGGTCGTGGTGCGGGAGCCGGACGTGCTTCGGGCGATCTACGGCAGCAAAGAAGCGAAGCAGTTAGCGACCTTGCTCCAGCCCGTACTTCCTAAGTTGCTGGCCGACGCAGACGAATGCGGATCGATCTGTATTCGACTCGACAAAGCCTTGGCGATCGCCCGAGCGGGTTAGAGGGATGGCCGGGGTGTGTCACGAACGCAGGCGAGAGCCTGCGGTGCTGTACTGAAGATGGGAGAAGGCCTCCCGAAGTCGGTTTTCAGGAGCAGACTTCAAACCGCCCGATGCTGCTGCGTCCAAAAGGCGTGGTGGTGAGCGATCGGGGAAAAGGCGTCCATTGAGGATGTCAGGTGAGTATTGAGAAGATGAGCGAAAGCGAACCGTCCGATGACGCATCGTCAACCCTCTAAAAGGGCTGTCAAAACTGGAGCTGCTCGGCCGCTCCGGGATCAGTCGGGGCGACACCTGGTTACGGACCCGATGGCAGCCGGTGTATAGGCGGCATGAGCTCAATACAGGCTTTGGTATGGAACGTGAGAACCTTGCTTTGGATGCTAAGGGAAATGACAAATGGCAGACACCATGAGGAAGAATACCGATGCCAAAGTGAGGGGCGGAGCTGCTCGTAGTAGTGTTGAAGCCTTTGTAATAAGGGCGGAGCGAAGGGGCAGCGTTATCCTGTTGACGAAGTTCACCAACCTGCACTGTGGGGATGAGTGACATGACATCAACAAAACCGTATGACATTGCGAAGCGCACGGTGTGGGAGGCGTACCAGTTGGTGAGGGCCAACCGTGGTGCTGCCGGCGTGGATGATGAAACCATCGCCATGTTCGAGCAGGACCTTTCGGGAAATCTGTACAAGTTGTGGAACCGGATGTCATCGGGGTCGTACTTCCCGCCACCGGTGAAGCAGGTTGAAATCCCGAAGGCCAAGGGCGGCACGAGAAAATTGGGGATACCTACTGTGTCTGATCGAATCGCTCAGACCGTGGTCAAGCTCATGATCGAGCCGGTACGCGCCGTACCTGTGTTCGCGCCTGCTGGACTCCGTTCGCCCGTTGGAGGCACCGCTTGACTGACACGGTCGCCGACCGGCCATTCCCCCTGACTTCCTTTGCGATGAACGCACCCGAATTCTTCTTCACCGAACTAGATGAAAGCCTGCGGCCCAAGGGCAGCCGCGACCCGCTCGGCTTTGAACTGGTATGGTCCCAGGTGGGACGGCGCCTGGTCGGCAACCTCACCACGGTGACGCGCCACCTGGACAACTTCATCCTGACGCTGCTCGGCTTCGCGCTTGCTGCGCAAGTCGATGCTGCCGAGGAGCGCGCGCCAGACAGCGCCTCGCCCGCGTTCTACGCACGCTTTGAGCGCTTCGAGCAACTGGCTGCGTGGTCGCGCTACTGGTCCGGGCGGGAGGGCGTGATCGGCACGCGCATGATGAGCGCGCGCGACCAGGAACGCGGGCGCGACGGCAAGGACGGCAGCGTGGTGGTCGGCCAGGGCGCGGCGGCGCGTATCCTGGGCGACCAGCGCCGCTCTGGCCTGTGGGGCCTGTATTCCAGCGCCCTCGTGGGGACCGGCCTGATGCGCGCAAGCCGCCTCTTGACTGACGACGGTAAGCGCCTGGTCGCGCCCTTCCTGGAGGCGTACCGCGGAGATGCCATGCGCGCCTTCGCGGCGACGCTGGAGGCGCCAGGCAAGACCATCCACATCCCGCCCGGCACGCTGCCATCGATCGCGCCCCTGCTCGACTGCCCTGGGCGCCGCCAGCTAGGCGATGCACTGCTTGGCGACGGCGCAGCCGAGCTGCAGAAAGCCCTGTGCGCCTTCGCGGGCCAAGGCGGCCTGCCAGAGAGTGGTGGTGTCCAAAAACTGGTGCTGCGGCTCGCGCAGCCCGATGCCGGCGTGCCGCAGCCGTTGCAGGCCTATGCGGCTAAAGTCATGCAGCTTGAGCGCGTGCTGGTTGCCGTGGCCGCGGCTTTCGGCTTCCTGATGGGCCAGCATAGCCAGCCCATGACTACCGTGGTCAAGGTATTCGAAAACAAGGGCTGGGCGGCTGACGGCGCCTTCGATGATCTCGACGTGCCGGACTTCCAGCCCCCATTTTCCGGGGCGTGGCTGCGTCGGGCGAAGGCGCTGCGCGCGATGGCCGGGTACCTTCGCGAGCGGCAGTTGGAGAACTTCGTCGAAGCGCTGCTCGAACTCCACGCCGGCGTGATGAAGGAGCGCGGAGGGCCTGCCTGGGTCGGCCGCAGCGAGCGGGGCTGCCTCCAGGTGATTATGGGCGCAGGCGCTCCGCTGCCCGCCGCCGGCACCCTGCGCGCGCACTGGGACAACGACTACTTTCTCGGCGCCTTCGTCGCGCTCTGGCGGCAGACCTACGCGGCGGCGCGGGAGGCAGCATGAAGCACTGGTCGACCTTGTCACGAGCGCTGCAAGAAACGATCGGGACCGCCCGCGTCACGCATGCGCTGTTCACTACCTTCGGCTTCGAACCGGAGTTCTTCGAAGCTCATCTGGTGCCGTTGCTACTTGGCTGCACCGATAACATGTCGCTGCATCCAGCGTTGCGGCGGCTACAGCTCAACGAGCAGATGTGCGCCACGCCGGCTGCGGAGCAACCCGGCATCGAAGTGTATTTCGACGCCAGCGCCAGCGAAGCAGGCGTGCCCTGGCTGCCCTATGCGCTGCACCCGGTCCGCCAGCAGGGCGCCTTCCACGGCAAGGTGGTGCTGTTACGGCTCGTTTATGAGGGGGACGGAGACGGCACTGCCCCGCGCACGGCGTGGGTGCTGGGCTCCGGCTCGGCCAACCTGACCTACGCGGGCTGGTGGGAAAACATTGAAGTCTGGCACTTCACGCAGCCGTTCGCCGCGGATGCGGTACCGTCCGACATCTTCGGCGATCTTGACCGGCTGTTGCGCTACCTGGCAGCCTTGCGTACCGATGCTGCGCATCCGGTAGTCGACGCTTGGCTGGCCGACGCGCCACGCGGCGTCGGTCCGGCGACGGGCAGCCCCTTTATGGCGCTGTTGCCCAGCGACGGACCTGATGCCAATGCCAATGCGAGCCCTGGCGGCCGCTTCCTCGATCGCTTCGCGGCACAGATGCGGCGCTTGGCGGCGCCGCCGTCCGCACAGGTGCTGGAAGTAGTGTCACCATATTTTCCGGACGACGACCTGCGGGACTTTGCTCGCCAGGTGCAGGAACGACTCCGACTGGAAGCGATCCGCGTCTGGCTGCCGGTTGACGTCTGGCAGGGCCGCACTGGCTTGCTCTCCGAGCCGCAGTACCGAGAACTGCAGCACGGCAACGACGCTGCTTGGTGCGCCTTTGTCCCGGGCGTGACGCTCTGCGAGGTCGCTACCCCGGCCGACATTGCCAACCGACGCCCGCGCCGCACGCATGCCAAAGTGCTGCGGCTGCCGAGCCTCCTGAATTTCATCGGCTCGGTCAATTTCAGCCGCGCGGCGTTCGACATGAACTTCGAGGCGGGATTCTTCTTTCCCGGCACACCCGGCAATTGGCTGGTGCCGGACGACACCGAGCCCGGCGCCTTCTTGCCGCCAGCCGACGCGCCGCCAGAAGCTATGGCTGCGGTTGCCGCCGCGCCGGCGTTCGACGCCACTTTTGACTGGACCATTGGTGAACTCGCAGTTTCGCTCGCGCCGCGCAGCGCCCAGAACTTCGGCGCCGTGCGGCTGGCTTGGCGCCCCGACCACGGCGGCCGGGACGACGTGCCCTTGCAAGCCGGCCGCGCCATCGCGCACGTATCGCTGACCGCGCACCTTGCCAGCTATCCGGCAATCGCCATCGTCTGGGAAATGCCTGCGGCGCCCGCCTTCGGCCCCCGCTGCGATGCCAACCGCGGCGTGGAGCGGGTCTGGGTGCACCAGCGCAACCTGCAGTACCGCCCGGTGCCGCCCGAGCTCAAGCTGGACGTCTGGGGCATGATCGACCTGTGGCGCAGCACCCGTGGCGCACGCATCGGCTCAGCAAGCGCCGGCTGGAGTCGCCTCGAAGAACTGTTGTCGCGGCAAGACGGCTTCAAGCCTGACGTACCGGAAGCGTCCGGCGAGCGGGAAGACCTGTTCGCCACCATGACGCGCATCCATGGCGCTTTCCAGGGCCTGCGCCGCAAGCTATTGCCAGGCACTGAGCCCGAAGCGAATGCCGCCGCCCTGGCTAGCCGGGTGCACTATTACCTGCGCACGGACCGCACGGACTCGCTGCCGACACTGCTCGAGCGCCTCGCCGGCGAAGAGGATGCCGAGGCGCTCGACGAGGTAGAGCGCTGGGTGATCCTGCATTGGATCAAGCAAATCGCGGCGGACCACAAGGGTGTGGGCGACTGCGTAGATAAACGGGCGCAAGCGCTGATCGCAATACTGACCGCCGGCCCGCTGGCGGCCCTCGGCGCCGACCGGCTCGACTGGCTGGCGCGGGCATTCCTTGACGACCTTGGCGCGGATGCCGACGACCCCACCCGGGATCTGCCGGCCCGACAGATCGCAACCGCGCTTAAGGAGCAGGCATGAACGACGCCGTATTGCCGACCGCATCGAAATTCTTGCACGACCAGCGAGGCTGGACGCTGGCCGAGGTGGAGCAATGGCTTGACTTGTCCGGCGGCGACACAGACTTGGCCGAGGTCGGCTCCGCTCAACTCACCGCCACCCTGGCGCTTCACGCCATCCTGCTCGAGCACGGCACAGCCTACCTCGCCGACGAGGTTGGTATGGGCAAGACCTACGTCGCGCTGGCGATCGTCGCCCTGCTGCGCCGACGTCATACGGGCCTGCGCGTGCTTTACCTGACGCCATCGCGCAATGTGCGCATCAAGTGGGCGCGGCGCGAGTGCCGGGCCTTCAACCGCCTGCTCGAACGCAAGGATGGCGGCGCCGGAGTGATCCTGCACCCCTACGAGTATGACACCATCAAGGATTGGGTCCATGGCCAGGCTCGCGACCAGGCCGCCAGCGGAGCATGCGATGCCTTCCTGTCGTTCTCGGCGTTCAGCTTCCAACTCGACGACGACCCTGCGGCTTGGGGTCACGCGCTGCAAGGCCTGCTGACGCCGACCGAGTACGGCGGAAAGTGCAAGGACGAGGTCAAGGACACGGCAGCGCGCAAAGTGTATGAATTGCTGCGCGGCTATGACCTGCTAGTGTTCGACGAGGCCCACCTGCTGCGCTCGGCCGGCTCCGACCGGGCGCACTTTATCCGCACGGCTCTGCGCGGGGAGGACGGTGTCTCGCCCAAGTTCCGCGCTTCCTTGCTGCTATCGGCCACGCCCTTCGACCGCGACCTGGAACAACTGCGACGCCAACTTCAGGTAACCAGGCCAGCCGGCGGCGTGCTTCCCGAAATCGTTGCCGCGCTCAAGGCGGCCGCCGGTATGCGCGACTGGGACGCCGTGCACCGCGGGCTGGCCGCTTTTCTCGTGCGGCGCTCGCATTTTCTCTTGTGCGGCGATGGAAGCAAGCGTTCGCGCAACCAGTACCGCAGCGAGCAACGCGCCGCGGCCGCTATCAACCTGCGCGATCCGCGCGCCGGGGATCCCGAGACGCAACCGCGCCATGCGCGCTTGCTACAGCGGCTCTACACTGCAGTAGTGCAGAAGAAGCTGGTGGAATCCAGCGAGGCGTCAGCCTTCCCCATGGCCATGTTCGCAGCATGGGAAGCATATGCCATCCGCGCACCAAAGCGCCGTGGCGCTGGCGGCGAAGTCGCCGCCGAAGCCCTGGACGTCAATGGTGACGGCCAGAAGGCGCCGGCGGAATCCGCGCTCGACACCAACCTGCTGGCGCACTTGGCGGACTCCTACCGCAAGCGCTTCGACGATGAGGAGCCGCCCCACCCTAAGCTCGAAGCGGAATCCGTGCGCCTGGCGCGGGCCGCCTTCGCCGGCGCGGAAAAGCAACTCGTGTTCGTGCGCCGCATCCGCAGCATCGACGACCTGAAATCGCGGCTCGACCACGGCTACGATAAATGGCTGGCCGCGCTATTGGAGCGCGGCACCAACGTCGCCGCGGACACTTGGCTCGCGCTGTTGCCGAAGCAGTCGCGCGGCGCGCCGCCGCTGGCGCAGGAAGCCACCGCACGGGCCGCGGACGACGACGATCCCGCGCCGCCGCCCACGCTGGAGAATCTCTTTTGCTGGTTTTTCCGCGGCACCTCAGACGACACCGTGCAGACGCTATGCGCCTCACTGCGACGGCCCACGCCATTCGCGCTGCGCCGCGCGCTGACCGCTCGCAAGGACTGGCTGTCCGTGATCGGCGAAGTCGACTGGCGCCATCTGCTGCGCGGACTGGTCGGCGACATCTTGCCGCACGAGCACGATGCGCTCGCAGCCTATGCCACGTGCGCCAACACTGCCGCTAACCCGACTCGCTTCGACTTGTTCCGCTGTGTGCAGATCGCCTGGCTGCGCTTGCGGCTGGAGTCGCTGGAGCGCGGCGCACCAGACTCGCCGCTGGCGAGATCTTGCGCAGACCTGCTGCATTATCTGAGCGACGCCCTGGTCACGCGCCAGGCAGGCAAAGCAGGAAAGGCGCGCGACGCCGTCGGCCACCGCATTGACGCGCGCGCCGCGCGGGAAGCACTGGAAGCGGCGACGCTGTCGCGCGAACTAGACAAGCGCGGCCTGCTTGCCGGGCTGTGGCCGCTATGGCCCCGCCTGCGGGCCAGGTTTGCAGCGGGCGAGCTGTGCGGCGAACTGCTAGACGAGTTCGCGCTGTTCCGCGAAGTGTTCTTCGCCCTTGTGCGGCTGGATCACCCCTTTGTCGACCTGTGGATGTGCAGCGGCACGCCGGACAGTGATGCCGGCGTGCCGGCCAGGCATAGCGCCAGGGAAGGCGCCGACGGCGCGGCGCACCTGACGGCGCGCTTCTGCGAAAGGCTATCCATGCAGAGCGGGGACAGGGCCACCCCGCTTTCCAGCTACCACGTGCTGGCGCAACTGGCAGAAGGCTGGAAGTATGTGCTGAAGACCAATTTCTCCGACCTCGGCGCCAGGCGCGCCGATTGGCGCCGCCTCATCGCGGCGCGGATCACGCCGCGCGCGCCGGTCGAGTGGGCCAGCGGGATGAATGCCAATTCTCGCGCGGACATCGCTTGGCGCTTCCGCATGCCGGGCTACCCCATGGTGCTGGTGTCTACCAGCGTGTTCCAGGAAGGCGAGGACCTGCACACCTTCTGCCGGCAAGTCACGCACTTCGGAATCTCCGGCAGCCCGATCGGCATTGAGCAGAAGAACGGGCGCGTGGATCGCGTCGGCTCAATAGCCCAACGACGCCTCACGCGCGCCCAGGAAGCAGAGCCTGATTTGATCGAGCGCAACGGCATCGGGGTGCGCTTCCCGCACGTCGCGGAGAGCATCGAGTGGTTCCAGATCCGCGATCTCTCGCACCGGATCAATGACTACCAGCGCTCCTTGCACCGCGTAGGCACAGTGGCGCAGCCGCGCTCCGCTTCAATGCAGGAGGCGTTGTACAGCGACGACCGCATCCCGGAGCAGATCGTCGAGACGCTTGAATCGCCATTCGAGCCGCGCTTGCCAGCAACACCCTTGGGGAGCCGGGCCATCAGCCCGGTGGACTCGGTACAAGATGTATAACCGAGCCGCATCTGGCACTGCAGCAGCCGGTTGGTGGCTCCCTTCCGGCAGTGTTCGTTGAGCATTTTAAGAAAGATGGAATGAACGCGCCCCAGTTGCTCAACCAGCTCAGAAACGCGCTTGCGGTGATCCCCAGCATGGTCCGAATGCTCAAGAGGAGTTTCACTTCCGTCGGCGTCAGAGCGCCGACTTCGCCTGCCGTTGCTGGCTTGTTTTTGGACTTGCCTGATTCAGGTATGCCAAAGCGAAGCCACTGCACCGGTACACCCAGCCAGGCAGCCAGCGTCCGGGCTGAATCAAGACTACGGGAAGGGAAGTCCATGTTCATTCGATGACCCCATATAGGACGTCGCGTATCTTTCATCCGGCATCCCTTGACAGTATCGTTCACATTATTTGCTATTGCGGTGAGCGACTGCTTTGGCGTCCCAGAAACCCTAAGCCGCCTGGTTTCTGGGGTCTCACGTGGCGGCTTCTGAATTCGTCTCGTAGACTCGTGGGCTGGCGGGGCTGGCGGCCAGCACTGTTGACAACCGCCCTCTCCGTGCATGATCCCGATGAGTCAGCGCTTCCCCCCCGTTTGGCTCCGTTTCGCAAGGCGACCGATACCAATTATCCTAGACATGGCCTCCGAGGAATTCCTTGCAATCGACGGCGTAGCGACGATCTATCGAAAGGAACTCGCCACCAGGTGGGCGAGCGCCGCGTCGCCCTCCGGCATTCACGCGTTCTCGCCCTATCTCACGTCCGGCACGGCCGATGAGGTTTTCAGCGGGGGGGCGGCATTCGTCTACACCCTGTTCACTCCTGAGGTATTTGCGAGCGGCGCTTCGTCGCTGCCCACGCTTCGGGCCCTTGTCGAAGCCGGCCACGCCGTGTTCGAGGTCGCCGACTTGCACGCCAAAGTTATGCTGGGACAGAAGGGCTTTGTCAGCATCGGCAGCCAGAACATCACGAACGCCGGTACCCGGAACCGCGAATTGACCGCAGTCTTCATGAACGGGGACGTCTCTAACGCCGTTCTCGAGCTGGTGGACCCCTGGATGCGTGCGGCCACGCTCATTACCGCCGAGCGGATTGATGAGATGGAGGCTGAGGTCGAGCCCCTGAAGGCCCTGTTCGGGGAAGCCCAGCGGCTTGCGGAGGCCGCCGCTGCCCGCCTTGCCGCGCGCAAGGCCGAACGCGAAGCGGCCGCAGCGAAGGCAGCCGAAGAGGCAAGGCGCCGGCGGTCAGAGCCGACGGACGCGGAACTATTGGAACTGCTCGCGGCGGCGGTGCGCACGCAGCGCGAAGCAGCAACAGAGGTGGTATGTACGATCGGGCACGAATGGTCAGACCAACTCCGCGATTTCTTCTACACTCTCAAGGCTCCGACTGACCGGACGCTGACCAAATGGGTCGCGGGCGGCGGTGTGGAACAACTCGCAGACAAACAACGCTACCTTTGCCTACGCGAGGATACAGGCGCACTCGGTTGGGTGCGCCTGAACACAGGCCGCATCACCTTCGTGAGTCGGGTCAATGCAGAGAGTGATTCGGTAACCTGGGGCGACTACCCTTTTGACCTCGAGCTATGTGGCACGTGGCTGAGTGAAAAGAAGCGCCGCGAAAACCTTCAAGTGATCATCAGCCTTCGAGACAACTACATCCCTGAGGCGACCGTAAGAGCGTTTTTCGACGGCCAGTCCATCAGGATCCTACGCATTGCGCGGTCCAGGGAGCGCGATTCGACCCGCGCAATAGGCGATTTTCTTGTCGACTGGATTGAGAAGAACCCGGAGCAGTTCGCGAAGGATGTCGTTGAGCGGATGACCACCCCGTATCTGCCTATGGGCGGCAACAAGCTTTCTGGACGCAACGCACGCTTGTTCTTCGGCCACAGCCACGAAGAGTTCGAGCTCCGGCTGATTCACGCCGAAGGCAATCCCTTGATTCTCGCCAAGAGATACGTCGGTCCCTGGTACACGCGGTAGCGCTCCAAAAGAAAAAAAGCGCCCGCCCCTCCAAAGGGCGGGTCGGGCGTATGGGGGATCGCGGTAGGGGGGGGGGGG
>NZ_BAAILO010000530.1:150712-161409 GCF_054589115.1 Cupriavidus sp. 8B
TGGAGTCTGTGGCAAGCCGGGGCGGCCGCCTGCACGGCAGCCGGCATTGAAGGCCGGGGCGATCCGGAAGTCGTGCGATGGTGGTGCAATGCCGACCGAATGACGGGGCCGCCGACGAACATCCGCTTCGAGGTTGCCGCAGGTCTTACCGACATGCGATGCGGCTCTGTGATTTCGTGCGCCGCCCATCAGGTTCAACGTGCGGTATAGTCCGCGTACCACTTGTTTTCAAATGTGCCTCACAAAGCGATGCCGCTCCTCCCTCAATACAAATACACAAAACGACCGCCCTACGCCCAAGTCGTCGGCACAGAACTCGCCAGCGCCAGCGCGGCAGCTATAGTCAAAGATTCCCCAACTGATTAGCCCGCCGAGCCCGACGTACTTCACGTCTTCCAAGGCTTCTCGAAGCATTGTCGATCCGTTCCTGCCATCTAGGCTTTTATCTATTGTCCTCTGCAAAGCGATCGTCTCCTGCACTTCCTTCATCGAACGTCGGAGGTCTACCTCGTAGTCGCCGTTCTGTCGGCGCCATACCAGGAAAGCACGGGGAATCTTGCCGTGACAGTAATCAAAATGCGTTATAACGCCGACTGTAGGGTACTTTAGGCGAAACGTGTCAACGATCCTCGCCCATTCCAAGTCGTAATGCGATCTGCCAATCGCCGCCCTATACTGATCCACTAATTTCTTTAGCATTTATGCCCTCCACCTATCTGGCCAAGACTTCAAGAGCGAGAGTGGGCTACCAGATCATAATGTATCTGTCCGATCGAGCGTCTTCAATCCTCCGGAGGCTTTACTACCAACAGATGAGTTTAAGCGTCATTTGACGGCCGCATCGTTAGCGGTCACGCACGATCTTGTACTTACTAACCTTTTAGAAAGTATTGTCATGTGAAACAATACTTTCATGAAATGCAAACGAAACTCGGATGCTCGGTCGATCGAGCATCAAGCCTTGCAGGTAATGCGGCAGCAGGCAGTGAAGGCTATTCGCGAAGGCCAGACGGTAGAAAGCGTGGCTGCGGCCTTTGGTGTCAATGTGCGCAGCGTCTATCGCTGGCTGGCCGACTTTGCCAACGGCGGGCAGACGGCGCTGCTGGCTAAGCCGATACCCGGCCGCCCACCGAAGATCAGCGCCGAGGAAATGCGCTGGCTGGCCAAGGCAATCAGGGACAACACGCCGCTGCAGTACAAGTTCGAGTTCGGGCTGTGGACGCTGTCGCTGATCGGTGAGCTGATCCATCGCCAATTCGGCAAGAAGTTGTCGCTGGCCTCGGTCAGCCGGATCATGAAGCTGCTGGGGTTTAGTGCGCAGAAGCCGCTTTATCAGGCTTGGCAGCAGGACGCCAAGCTGGTGCGGCAGTGGGAAATGGAGACCTATCCGGAGATCCGGGCTCAGGCGCGAGCGGCGGGCGCAACGATCTACTTCGTGGATGAGGCGGGCATTCGCTCGGATTATCACACCGGTACGACTTGGGCGCCGCGTGGCCAGACACCTGTGGTTGGCGTGACCGGCCGGCGCTTCTCGCTGAACATGATCTCGGCAGTCAGTCCACGTGGGGAGTTTCGTTTCATGGTGCATGACGGCTCCGTCAATACGACGGTGTTTATCGAGTTTCTCAAGCGATTGATGATCGGCGCGACCAAGCCGGTTTTTGTGGTGGTGGACGGGCATCCGGTACACAGAAGCAAGCTAGTCAAAACATACGTCGAAAGTGAGCAAGGCCGGCTGAAGCTGTTCTACCTGCCGCCGTATTCTCCTCACCTGAACCCCGACGAGCAGGTGTGGGCGCACGTAAAGCGGCAAGTCTCCAAGCGTTTAGTCCAGGGAAAGAACGAAATGAAGAAATTGGCGAGAAGTGCGTTACGTCGCATTCAACGACTGCCTGAGTTAGTCAAGTCGTTCTTTCGCCAGCCGGAGTGCCAATACGCTGCGGCCTGACAATACTTTCTGAAAAGTTAGTAATCTGCCTATTATCAGCCGCGATGATATCGATCGTGAAGTTCTGGAACTGCACGGTTTTCGATTCTGCCAAATCGTATTTGACGCTCTGATAGAAGGCGGGGGCGGCATAGCCTTGTCGAAATTCCCGGTAATTGAGCTCCACGGTTGTCCCGGAGAGGCCAGAGTAAATTAGTTCTTTTTTGTAAAAATCTTCCGAGGGCTCCGTCGTCGTCTTCCACCCATCCGGCGAGTTGAGGATACCGACCCAGACACGCCGTTTGGTGACGTAGCCGTTCTGATCGGTAAACATGACACTTCCAGTTGTCGCGGTGAGATCCCGTCCAACCGCATACGACTTGAAGGCGCGCTGCTCGATTACGGTGGAGGCGCACCCGCTCAGTAGTGCTGTTGCGACGACGAAAATCGGAGTTATGCATTTCATAGTTTTTCCCCCGTGAACATTTCTCCAATCTTGGAACAGATCCGGCAAATGCGAATCGGGTAAATGGATTGGTGCGCACCAACCGTTTGGAGGGGTAAGTCCGCCGTCCAGTTCGGAGACCGCGCCAAAACGGGGGCGAACGACCGGACCACCGCCGAGAGGCCAATGAGGCACCTACAATGCACGCATGGCTTCCGATTCTGGGCCAGCGACCTCCATCCTTCAACTTCGAATTGCTCTGCGCGGCCTGAGCCCGCCGGTTTGGCGACCCCGAGCATTTGACGCTCCCACAATTGCACAATGTCATCCAGGTAATCATGGGCTGGGCGGGCGAACATCTGCACACGTTCAGCATTCGTGGCAGGCATTACGGCGAAGCTCATGAGGACGTCTTGCAGTTCTCCACAGTGGCAAACGAACTGCCGCTGACCGCGTTTCGTCTCCGTGAACACGAAGGCTTCGTCTATGTGTATGACTTCAACGCGTGGTGGCGCCACGAGATACGGGTGGAGCGGCGTATGCTGCGGCAACATCCTGGCCGGCTGCCACATTGCGTGGCGGGTTGCGGGCCTTGCCCGCCAGAGGGCGTTGGCGGGATCGAGAGGTATCTGGAGGCCAGGGACGAACGCAGTGAGTACGAGTTCCTCGATTGGCTCGAGTCGCTGCGCGAGGGTCCAATCGTGCTGGAAGACTTACGCGACGATGTCGACCGATGGCTGACTTGGCTGGATCGTCGCTTTGACCGTCAGATCGTCAACGATCGGTTGCGACACCTCAAGGGGTAGACTGGTCGCCGCAGCTTCCAAGGGAGGAGGGCGGCCATGCGTATCAGCTTGCAACTTGTAGTGCAGGACGATGGAGGCGTGCCAGCCACCGTCACCGAAATAGCCCAGTTCGAGAGAGACGGCCTTGATGTGGGCTCGCTGGGCCTGCATCTGGAGGAGGCGAAATCATTGCTGGGTCGGCTGCAGCGCACGATGGTCGCGGCACAGGTTGCCGAGGCAGTTGCCCGGACCAGCGTTTGTCCCACGTGCGGTGCGCAGTTGGCTTGCAAGGGCCACCATCACTTGGTCTTCCGTAGCGCGTTCGGCCGGCTGTCGATTGACAGTCCCAGGCTGTATCCCTGTCGGCAATGCCAGGGCGACGCCCCCACCTTCAGTCCGGTCGCCAACTGCTTGCCTGAGCGGGTCAGTCCAGAACTGCAGTATCTCGAGGTCAAGTTCGCAGCGCTGATGTCGTATGGTCTGACCGTCAACGTCCTGCAAGAGGTGTTGCCGCTCGATCATGTGCTGGCAGCCAGCTCGATCCGGCGCCAGGTCACCGGGCTCGGTCGCCGGCTGGAAGCGGAACAGGCCACCGACGCCCGGCAGCACGCGGAGGTGGCCGCGAGCGTCGGTTCGCCCGACATTCCGGAGCCCAGTCCGGTCCGCGCCGTCGGCATTGACGGCGGCTATCTTCGGCCGGCCGGCCACCGGCGCCGGCAGGACGGCTGGTTTGAAGTGATCGTCGGGAAGTCAATGCGCGATCAGGATGCCGGCCATAGTTTTGCCTACGTGCACAAGTTGGAGCACCGGCCGGCCGATCGTATGTTGAATTTCCTCCTATGTGAAGGCGTGCAACCTAGTCAACCGGTGACCTTTCTGTCGGATGGAGGCGATACCGTACGGTTTGCGCAGCTCGGCTTTGGTGACCGCGGTGAGTACGTTCTCGATTGGTTCCACATCGCCATGCGGGTACAGAACCTCGAACAGATGATCAAGGGCCGCCCGGCACACAGCGACGGCCCAAGCAACGCGACATTGATCAAGGCGCTGCATGGCGCCAAGTGGCACCTGTGGCACGGCTGCCCCTATCCAGCGTTGCGCCGCTTGGAAAGCCTCGGCTGGGATCTGGAAGCTGAGGCCAGCCCCGAAGAGGCCAAACTCCTCGGCAAACTCGAGGAGTTCATCGTCTACCTGGACAACAACCGGCACTTCATCGTGAACTACGGTGACCGCTATCGGCATGGGGAGCCCATTGCATCAGGTTCTGTCGAGTCACCCGTCAACCAGGTGGTCAGCAAGCGATTCGTCAAACGGCAGCAGATGGCCTGGCGGCCTCGGCACGCGCACAACCTGCTGCAAATCCGGACGGCCGTGCTCAATAACCAGCTCCGGTCTTACGTTGAACGATGGTTTCCCTCCATCGCCGGAGAACAAGGCCACCGTCTTGCCGCTTAGTCGGCCCACGGTTTGGCGCGGTCTCCTCCTAGCTGCTTGCCTCTTGCACGCAGCGCAATGGCGTGCCCCTCCACCAACCTTGCGACTACGACCTTTGGCACTTCGCCCCGGGGCAATCGAGGGTCAGCCCACAGCCCACGCCCACGTCGCATCGGTCACCAAAAGCGCCACCACCATCGCCACCAGTTTGTCGTGCCAGGGCCAGCCTGCGACCCGCTCGCGAATGGGCCCGCGCCGGCGCGAAAGGAACTGCCAGAGAAGATGGGCTCCATAGAACATGAGGCCACCCGGTAGCCCGAGGTAGATCGCGATGGCCACGTCGCCATATGGCGCGACCAGCGCCGCGCGCGGCACGATCGAGTACCCGATGATCAGCACGCAGAGACCGATCCACGCCACGAACCCGAGCTCGCACCTAAGATTCCACCGCGGCGCCTCCTCGTGAGCGGTGGGTGGCCCGCCGGCGGGCACCACCGGGCTTACCCGCCCGATCGCCTCGTCGAACGTCATCCAGCGCTTCGCTTCATAGTCGAACACCTGACACGCCCTGATGATGGACAGAAGATTTGAGAGGGACAGCTTCGCGACACAGACGTCACGTGGATAGGCATCCTCCAGCGCCCGCTGGGCCTCGACCAGATGGTAGAGCGGAATCGTCTTGTCGACGTGGTGGGCGGTGTGCTGGAAGATCCGGCCGAACACGACGTCGAGCCATACCGGCATCTGGACGTGGACGGTGCCGCGGACCTGCCCCCGGAAGAAGTTCCACTCGCGCTGGTCCCGGTACCAGACGACCCCGGGATGGGTGTGATGCTGGAACGTGACGAAGGCCATGACGAAATTCCAGACGACGAATGGCAGGGCGATCATCAGCAGGCAATTCGCCAAGGCGCCACCCATACCGGCGCGCGTGGCCACCACGAGCTGGGCGAGCAAGAAGCCCCCGACCAGCCCATAGTCGATCCACCCATCCCGCCGGCGGAAGTCGCGGAAGCCTGCCGGCAGCGCCAGAATCTGGCATCGCCACCAGATATCCACGAGGTAGTAGAACCCCAGCCCGGCCGGCGATCGATAGAACCGGTGGAGCGCCTGGCGCCACGGCGGTAGCGCGGCGAACTCCTGCGGCGACAGGGGCGGATATCCCTCATCCTTGCCCAACAGACAGGTCCACCCATGGTGAAGCTTATTGTGCCCGGTCTCCCAGGTACAGACGGGATGGAGGGATGGCAGGAAGGCGACCTGTGCCATGATCCGGTTGATCCGTGCGCTTGGCACTATGGAACGGTGGGCGCAGTCATGGCCAATGACAAACACCACACCAGTCGCGAATCCCAAGGCGACACCAAGACACGCCTTGAGCCAGATGGCGTCGGTCATGAGGCCTGCATAGAAGACCGTCACCCACACCCCAATAGCGGCCGACCAAATCCCAAGGCCGATCAGCCACGACCGGTCCCGGCAATTGTCTAGAATGTTTGTCCGTACCTGGCGCGGGGAGGGAGACGACACAGAGGACGAGGCGGAAGGCGCGTCGATGCCAGGCGGCCTCTCGGCCAGATCACCGGCCAGCATCGTTCCACTCCACTGAAGCCGCGTCGAAAGCGCCCTTGATGCGGTGGGCGGCATCCAGGCATTGCTCTGCTGTATGGTCGGCCATGACTTGGAGCCGCAACCTGGAGGTATTGGTAGAGACAGCGGGGTACTCGACCAGATTGACGGCCACACCGCGGTGGGTGATTTCACGCACTGTCAGGCGGGCCAGAGCATCGTGACCCACCATCACCGGGACGATCGGCGACGGCTCACCCAGGACTTTGAACTGGCGGATGGTCAGTCCAGCTCGTAGCGCGGTAATAGCGTGCATCAGCTTCTCGCGACGGAAAGCACCTTCCGTCGAGCGGACGATCCTTAGGGAGGCATGGATGGCTGCTAGCTGTAGGGGAGACAGAGCGTTGGAGAACGTGTTCGGGGGAGCGTAGAAACGCAGGTATTCCTTGATCGCCGGATTTGTGCTGGCGACAAACCCTCCGTTCGAGGCGAACGTCTTAGAGAAGCTACCCATTACCAGATCGACCTTCCCCAGCATTCCCTGCAACTCCAACGTGCCACCTCCGTAACCACCCAAACAGCCGAGATCGTGGGCGACATCGACCAGCAGGATAGCGTTGTACTCGGAAGCCACTGTCTGTAGCGCGCCTAGGTCTGGCGAATCCGAATCCATGGAGAACACGCCTTCGGTCACGACCATCACACTGTTGACGGCATCCCTACGACGAATTCTTGCCAACACCCGGCTAAGGTGCTCGACATCCAGATGCCGGTATAGGTGGACATTCCTAGTAGCCGCTGCTGCGCCTTGCTGAAGGCAGTTGTGAGCAAGCTGGTCGATCACGACATGGTCGTCAGACCGCATGAGACCGGCTATCACGCCATAGCCCGCTGCCCACCCTGTAGGGAACAGGCAGACATGGTTCATGTGCAGGTGATCGGCCAGGTCAGCCTCAAGCGCTGGCGCTAACCTGCAATTCCCAGCCAGCGCGGTCGACCCGGCGCTATGGACTCCGAATTTGTGCATCGCCTCCAATACGGCACCGAGCACCGTTGGATGCGTCGAAAGGCTCAGGTAGTCCTGCGACGAGAAGTTGAGCCCCTGATAGATCGAGCCATCCATCATCGCCAGAGAGGTGACTGCCATTGGGGCACCCATCAATGTCTTCGCATAGGGATAGCCGCCCATCCTTATCCGGGCAACAGCCCACCGATGGAATCGATCCGCGCGCAAGGCTGGATGGATCTCCGCGCCGCCGGCGAAGTCCCGCACGCTCCCGGCCAGGGGATTTGCTTCATCCAATCCCTGCAACTCAAGTGCCCCCCCTCCGCCAGCCGGCGATGCCGTAGCTGACGCGCCACCAACAACCTGATTTTCAGCAACCTCGATCCGAGCCATAGCCGTTCCCCTGACAGCGCCTTGGCTACAAGTCTTGCCGCCAGGCGGCCCGCTCACATCATCAACTTTGATGAGAAATGCGAAGAAATTGGGGTGCAGAGCCGAGTCTGACCGGGCCGGATGTTGATCGAAGCCGGCTAGCACGTCCCGTCGGCAAGGGTTTCACGAGCGCGAAACGATTGTCGTTCTGGGGTTTACGGTGGGGTGCGTGGCGCGAGGAGCACAACATCTGTCACGAAGGCTTTGCAGAATCCAGCCAGCGCGGACTGGGAGAAAAAGCTTGACGGCGCGGAGGACCGCTGGTGAAGCCGCGCGTCGAGTCACGAGATAGCTGGCCGACTGGCCCAGGCTTCACGATTGGGAAATAACGGCCAACTTGACGACGTCCACGACGCGACTGCAGCCTAGCTTCATCTTGATGCTCGCCACCTGAGTGCGAACGGTACTCTCCGACACCCCGCTTCCCTGCGCGTATTCAGCCGGCGCCAACCCGGCCACCAGGGCGGCCAGAACGTTGGCTTCGGCCTGCGTGATGCCAAATGTATGGACAAGCGATTCGACATTCGGCGCACCGAAAGCGCTACAGCGCCTGATCCGAACCACAAGAAGGCGTTCGTTTGCCAGCTTCAGTCGGTTGGATGCGGGGGCAATGTCCAGCACCAGGGTCTCGCCTCGAGCAATGGACACAGTCGCTTTGGACTTCGCGCCGGTGACGAGTGCCAAGGCCAAGTTGCGCCGAATGTAAGCAAGGACGCCGGGCAGGGGATGGTGTAGGCGCCCCTTCTTGATGGTCAGCCCGTCTTGGTAGTCGAGCATGGCCAACGCCGCGTCCGACGCGCGGGTGATCGCGCCGCCCGCTGTTACGAGACAAGCCGCTTCACCCAGCGAGGATAGGGTGTCGTCCAGAACTTTCAGGTTTTCAGCCATAGAGGACCTCTTTTGCGCCAAGGCGCGCTGAAATTCCCGGACATAGATGCCGACTTCGCCGGCCGCTAGGCGCTCGCCGGCGCCTTCTTCGATGCTCGATCGTTGGAAACTGAAGCCTGTTAGCTGTTCGCTATTCCGCTCAAGCAGGAGCGCGAAGATTTGCTCCTGACGGTGTTTGCGAAGGTAGTCGTTGTGGAACTCGGAGCGCAGGAGCTGCGATCGTGGGATGGCGACGTTGCTGTCCAACCAGGTGCCCGGTGCCAGCCCGAGAGAGGCGTGCGCGAGCAAGTCGACCTTGTGGTAATGCTCCGCGTAGTCTGAGATCGTGGCGTCTGATAGTCCAACGTGATCGACGTTGAGAAGTTCGCCGCTCCCGTTCATCATGATGAGAGAGCCGGAATCGGCGCCAATTAAATCGCGGCCTGTCGTGAGGATATCGGTCCAGGGCGGCGCATCTGTCGAGATGCAGGCGACCGCGTCCATGGCACGCTGAAATACTGATGAATGAGGCACGTCAGCTCCTCCCGAGCGCAACTGGCACCTTGAACCGCCCGATCTCAGCCGCTAGGCTTGTCCCGCTTTGCCTCAAGCTCCCCGCGCTTAGCGGGAGGGTAACATTGGTTCCCCCCCAGAACAACGCCGATCCGTGCGGTACCCCACGTTCGGGGTGACCACACGAAGCGACCGCGTTGTTTTCGCGTTGAGCCAAACTTAATGCCGGGTCGTCACCAATCTCGGACGGAGACTCATCGCGAAACTGTGGACCGTTTCGCACCGCCCCTTATCGCCCCTGTATCACTCACTTTATCGATGCATGAATGCTCGAATCTCTTCCAAGGACTTAACGCGACCTTCCAATGCGTCGTTGATACCTCTCTCCACATCGTTCAGCATCAGCCGCCGCCATTGCGCTCCTTTTAGGCTGTAGTCTGTGGTCTTGGCCTCACCATTCATTTTTAGCAAACCTTCGTGATCTGCTGCCTCGTCCGCAGACGGTTCAGTCGACTGTGAGCGCGGCTCGCTGTTGGGAACACCATCTGGGGTGATCGTACCTTTCGTGTGAAATCTGGCGGTCTGGTCCCAAAAGCAATTGCGAATCAATGAGTTGCAATATCTCTGGTCGTGCGAAAGGCGGAAAGCGGCAAAGCCTTGCTGCAGGCGGCTCTTCGGTTGATTACCGCCACTTTTCCCACGAGAGGTACGATCAGCCCATCGCCAGAGCAGAAAACCACCGCATTGCCGCTTAATCACCCCCCGCTTTGGCGCGTCTCCTGTTTGCCGCCAGCGCGGCCATCGACGTGTGAGTGGTGCGCGCCGCTGCGACGCAGGCCGGTGACACCGACCGGGCATGGGTCACGCAGAGCACGATGGCCAGTGGCGAGCAACTGCCCCGACAAGCCCAGCCCATCACGCGCGCCGCGGCCGAGGGCGTTGGCGCGCAGATCGCGCGGATGCGCCGTCAAAGGAAGGGCCAGCAGCTATTTTGCCGCGCGCGAAAAGGGGTGTTGTAAGACGGCTGAAGGCAGTGGCTGCGAATAAGCCAATTGGGCACATATTCGGACCACGCCGGCTACAATATGCTCGATTTCTAACACCTTGCTGCGAGATAGACTATGAAAACATTTCTGGCTGCCACTACGCTGGGCGTCGCGATGCTGGCGGGCTGCGCTTCTCCAAATCCTAACCTAATTCGTACCTTTACCCGCGCGCCTTTACCGGCGGGAAGCGTTGTATCGTTTCCTCAGCCTGCCACTGTTTCGCAAGCCGAGATCGGCCAAAGTATGGTTTCCACGGCAAGGAAGGCGGTGATCCCGGCCATTGGGTTGGAAAAAGAGGTCAACCACACAGGCACGAATAACGGTCTCACATTCAACGTTACGCTTCCCGCCGAGGTGTATCCACTGCACGGTGCAGACGCTAACGGCACTTTCTACAAGTCTCAAGATCCGCTGGAGTTGGTGGTACTAAAGGATGGCGCGAAAGCAAAGATAACAGGGGGAGTCTATGTCCCTGCGGATAAGACCAAGCCTGCGGAATTCTACTGGTTGGCGGGTGACACTGGCCTTCCCATGAATCAAGTGGATCCCGAGATTCAGTACAGTGCACAGAAATTCGGGATCGTCGGCGGAATCTGTGGGTGAATTAGTGTGCGCGGCTAGCCAAGTGACACTCGATTCAGATACTGATAGAGCTTGCGACATGTTGCATCAA
>NZ_BAAILO010000531.1:0-400 GCF_054589115.1 Cupriavidus sp. 8B
GGATCGAGCTGGAACAACGGCTGGCCGCGCTTGACGTGGCTGCCCACTTCCACCATGCGCGCGACGATCTTGCCGGCTGTGCGGAATCCCAGTTGACTTTCGTAACGCGCACGAACCTCGCCTGAATAGGTCGCGCCGACCGACCCGGCAGTACGTCCGGCGACCACTGTCCGCACCGGCCTTACGTCCGCGTGTTCAGATGCGGAGTGCGGTGTACAAGCGGCTAGCAGATGTGCCGCGATGATGATAAGAGCTGCCGCTCGATAGTTCCTGTTCAATTTCTGCCCTCCAGTAAGGTCCGTCGCTCGCCTGCGAGTCATCAGCGATCCACGCCACCGAGCCGCTCCACGGACTCGTGCTGGCGTCAGCGACGGCAGGCCTGTTAGGGCTTTCGCCCTTC
>NZ_BAAILO010000532.1:0-591 GCF_054589115.1 Cupriavidus sp. 8B
CAGCGGACTGCGTCCTGCAACCGGTCCGTCTTAAACTCGATCCCGGTAGCAAGGGAACCGGCGTGGCCATCGTGCGTGAGGTCGAGTCCTGCGGCGACGAGGCGGGCCGGCGTGTCGCCGTGCTGTCGCTAGTGGAACTGATACACCGCGGCGCGCAAATCAGCCTGAACCTGACGGCCCGCAGGGCTATGCGCCGGTCGCGACGCGGGCGGAAGACGCGGTATCGCGCTGCCCGATTCGACAACCGCCGTAAGCCGGCAGGCTGGCTAGCGCCGAGCCTACAACACCGTGTGCAGACCACGATGGCCTGGGTCCGCCGCTTCCGCGCACTCGCCCCGATCACCGCCATCAGCACCGAACTCGTCCGCTTCGACATGCAGGCGATGCAGAACGCCGAGATCTCCGGCGTCGAGTATCAGCACGGCGAACTGGCCGGCTATGAGGTCCGCGAATACCTACTAGAGAAATGGGGCCGGCAGTGCGCGTACTGCGATACCCGCGATATGCCGCTGGAATTGGAACATATCGATGCCCGGGCAAACGGAGGCTCGAATCGGGTCTCCAATCTGACACTGGCTTGCGTGCCTTGCA
>NZ_BAAILO010000533.1:0-422 GCF_054589115.1 Cupriavidus sp. 8B
GCACAGCCTCGGCAGTCGGATCGTGACTTACGCTGATGATCTCGTGATCTTGTGCAAACGCGGCAAGGCTGATGAAGCCCTGTCAGCGATGCGAGCAATCATGGGCAAGCTGAAGCTCACGGTCAACGAGGAGAAGACACGAATCTGTCGGGTCCCGGAAGGCGAGTTCGACTTCCTGGGATACACGTTTGGGCGGATTTACTCGGCAAAGACTGGCCAGCCCCGCATGGGAATGCGGCC
Organism: Cupriavidus sp. 8B; assembly: GCF_054589115.1. Lineage (NCBI taxonomy): Bacteria > Pseudomonadati > Pseudomonadota > Betaproteobacteria > Burkholderiales > Burkholderiaceae > Cupriavidus > Cupriavidus sp. 8B. Next base: position 241 of record NZ_BAAILO010000533.1, read on the forward strand.
GTCGAAGAAGAGTATCCGGCGGATGGTCGAGAAGGTCCATGCGCTGACCGCCCTGAAGACGGGATGGCAAGAGACCACGGCGATGGTGGGCAAGTTGAACCGCATGCTGCGCGGCTGGGCCAACTACTTCAAGGTAGGAACGGTCAGTCGCGCATACCGTGCACTCGACAGCTACGCCGCGA
>NZ_BAAILO010000534.1:0-345 GCF_054589115.1 Cupriavidus sp. 8B
ATCCACGAAGGAGAGCGGGCACAGGGGCGACGCTTCGCGTCGCGCGCTATCCCTCACCGGCCTGAAGGCCGATGTTTCCCGCGCGAACTGATGAAGGCAAAACAGCCAGGTGCAAGCCTGGCTCGGACTGCTGACAAAGCCGGATCTGCGTTGCCGCGCTCCCCTCTCCCGCGTGCGGGAGAGGGGCTGGGGGAGAGGGCGGGCGCTCGTTACGCCATCGTGCTGGAAAACACCACGGGCTCCGCTTTGAGTGGCTCCTAGCTGATATGACTCCCCGTGTCAATCGAGATTGGTTTGATTCAGTTTCACAGTTGCATGTTGTTCCCCAATTTCCTGGAGGGCGAC
>NZ_BAAILO010000535.1:0-8827 GCF_054589115.1 Cupriavidus sp. 8B
ACTGAAGTTAACACCGTCAGATTGTGTTTACAAGTAGCACTGCCTTATCGAGGACGCCGATTTGTGGGCAAACCTCAGCCCTGAGGGGAGAGGGAGTAAGCACCGTCGTCATTTCAATCCCCGTTGGCGCATCCTGTCAGCTTCGTCCAGCGCTGCCGGGCTAACCAACTACGCCATGTCGTTCAGGTGGCAAGCCGAAAACCGCATCGGCGCGATTTCCTTCAGCAGCGGCTGCTCCTCCCGGCAGCGCGGCATCGCATGCGGGCAACGCGGATGGAAATGGCAACCCGGCGGCGGATGCAGCGGCGAGGGAATCTCGCCCTTGATCGCCACGAACGTCTTCTTGCCCACTTCCAGCTTGGGGGCCTCGGCCAGCAGCGCCTGCGTGTAGGGATGGTTGGGGCTGGCGAAGACATCTTCCGCCGGCGCCGACTCCACCACCCGCCCCAGGTACATGATCACCACCCGGTCGCTGATGTGCTTGACCACGCCCAGGTCATGGCTGATGAACAGGTAGGTCAGGTTGAGGTCCTCGCGCAGGCGCATGAAGAGATTCAGCACCTGCGCCTGGATCGAGACATCCAGCGCCGCCACCGACTCGTCGCACACCAGGAATTCCGGCTTGACCGCCAGCGCCCGCGCAATCCCGATGCGCGCGCGCTGCCCGCCCGAGAACTGGTGCGGGAAGCGGCGTAGCACGGTGGGGTCCATGCCCACGCGTACCAGCATGTCTTCCACGTAGCGTTTCTGCTCGCTGGCCGGCACCATGCCGTGCACGACCGGCGCCTCGCCAACGATGTCCATCACGCGCAGGCGCGGATTCAGCGACGCATACGGATCCTGGAAGATCATCTGGATCGCCAGCTGCTTCTCGCGCTTCTTCTCCGGCGGCAGGCGGTCCAGGTCAACGCCCCTCCACAGCCGGGAGCCTTCGGTCAGCGAATGCAGGCCCACCGCCATGCGGCCCAGCGTGGACTTGCCACAGCCGGACTCGCCGACGAGGCCAACCACCTCGCCCGCGCGAATGGACAGGTCGACCCGGTCGACCGCATGCACCACTTCCTCTTTCGCCCCGGCGCCGAAGAGGTTGGCGATCTTGGCCGCGACGTCGAGCGATTTGACGAAACGCTTGGACACGCCCTTCAGCTCGAGGATGGGCGCGTTGGGCGTGGGTTCTGCGATGGGTTCGGTCTTCATGGCGGCGAGTGCGGGATCAACGACGGCGGCGCTCATGCGGCCTCCTGCTGGGCAAGGACCGGATGAAAGCAGCGCAGGCGGCGCCCGTCTGCCGCGGTGTCGAGTGGCGGCGTTGTCTTGCACACATCGGTGGCGTAGGCGCAGCGCTCGCGGAAAGCGCAGCCGGCCGGCAGGTTCAGCAACGAAGGCGTCATGCCGGGAATCTGCCGCAGCGGCGCGCCGCGCGGATTGCGCGACGGCGCGGAACTGATCAGGCCGTGCGTGTAGGGATGCTCAGGGCGCTCCAGCACCTGGCGCACATCGCCGGCCTCGACAATCTTGCCCGCGTACATCACGCACACCGTATCGGCCAGGCCGGCCACCACGGACAGGTCGTGGGTGATCCAGATCAGCGCGGTGCCGGACTCGCGGCACAGCTTTTGCATCTCGTAGAGGATCTGGCCCTGGATGGTGACGTCCAGCGCGGTGGTGGGCTCGTCGGCGATGATCAGGTCCGGCTTGTTCAGCAGCGCGATGGCAATCGCCACGCGCTGGCGCATGCCGCCCGAGAACTGGTGGGGATAGGCGCGCAGGCGCTCGTCCGGCGAAGGAATCCCGACGCGGGCCAGCGCATTGCGCGAGCGCTCGCGCGCCACCGCCTTGTCGACCTTTTCATGCGCCAGCACTGCCTCGATCATCTGCGTGTCGATGCGCAGGACCGGGTTCAGCGTCATCATCGGATCCTGGAAGATCATCGCGATGCGGTTGCCGCGCACATCGCGCATCTGCGCCGGCGTGAGGTTGCGCAGGTCGCGCGTGACGCCGTCGCGGCTGGTCAGCTCGATGCGGCCATCCACCACTTTGCCCGGGGAATCGATCAGGCCCATGATCGAGTAGCCGGTCATCGACTTGCCCGAGCCGGACTCGCCCACCAGGCCCATGATCTCGCCCCGGTCGACCGAGAACGAGACATCGTCCACGGCGCGCGCGATACCGCCGCGCGTGAAAAACTGGGTCTTGAGGCCTTCCACCACAAGGGTCGGTTTGCTCATATTCGCTCCTGTCGTGCTGCGTTACTGCGTTTGCAGGCGCGGATTGAGTACATCGCGCAGCTGGTCGGCGACCAGGTTCATGGCCACGATGGTGACCACCAGCGCAATGCCCGGGAAGAAGCTGATCCAGTACTTGCCGGACAGCATGTATTGCTGGCCGTTGGCGATCAGCGAGCCCAGCGACGGTTCGGTAATGGGCACGCCCAGGCCGAGGAAAGACAACGTGGCCTCCAGCGTGATCGCCGATGCCACCTGCAGCGCCGCGATCACGATCAGCGGCGGCAGGCAGTTGGGCAGCAGGTGGCGGAACATGATCCGCCCCGGCGGCAGGCCCAGGCAGGTAGCGGCCTCGATATATTCCTTGCGCCGCTCCACCAGCGCCGCGCTGCGGGTGGTGCGGGCGTAGTAAGCCCACTGCACCGCCACCAGCGCGATCACGATATTGCCGATGCCCGGCCGCAGGAATGCCAGCAGGATCAGCGCCAGCAGGATCGGCGGGAACGACAGCTGCAGGTCGGCCACGCGCATGATGATGGCTTCGACGCGGCCGCCCAGGAAGCCGGCGATCAGCCCAAGCGTGGCGCCCAGCAGCAGCGCGATCACGGTGCTGACCACGCCCACGCCGATGCTGATGCGCAGGCCGTACATCACGGCTGAGAGGATATCGCGGCCCTGCTCGTCCGAGCCGAGCAGGAAGGTCATGCCGCTGCCGGACTGCTCGCCCGGTGCCATGCGCGCGTCGAGCACGTCGAGCGTGGCCAGGTCATATGGGTTCTGCGGCGACAGCCAGGGCGCGAGCAGCGCGATCAACAGGACGATGATCAGCAAGGTCAGGCCGGTCACTGCGATCTTGCTCGAGAAGAACTGGCTGGCGAAGCGCCGCAGCGGGGTCTGCTCGGCTAGCGGCGGGGCCGCGGTGGTTTCGGTTGCGGTTGTCATGAGCTCAGCCCTTGTTGTCGGCGATACGCACGCGCGGATCGAGCACGCTGTAGATGATGTCCACCAGCAGGTTGATCAGGATGAACAGCGTCACGATCACCATCAGGTAGGCCACGATGACCGGCCGGTCGAGCAACTGGATGGAATCGATGATCAGCTTGCCCATGCCGGGCCAGGCAAAGATCGATTCGGTCACGATGGCAAAGGCGATGATCGAGCCGAACTGCAGGGCAATCACCGTGACGATGGGGATCATGATGTTCTTGAGCACGTGCACACCCACGATGCGGGTATTCGACAGGCCCTTGGCCCGTGCGAACTTGACGTAGTCCTGCAGCATCGCCTCCTGCGTGCCGGCCCGCGTGAGGCGGATCACCATGGCGATATTGAGCAGCGACAGCGTCACCGCTGGCAGCAGCAAGTGACGCAAGCCGTCCACCGTGAGGAAGCTGACGGGGATGCCGAGCAAGGCGCTGGTTTCACCGCGCCCGTTGGACGGCAGCCAGCCCAGTTGCACCGCGAACACCATGATCAGCATCAGCCCGACCCAGAAGGTGGGCAGCGAAAAGCCGAGGATGGAAACGCCCATGATGGTCTTGCCTGCCACGCCGCCGGGGCGCAGGCCGGCCCATAGCCCGAGCGGGATACCGAGCAGCACGGCCAGCAGGATGGCGCACACGGCCAGCTCCATGGTGGCCGGCATGCGCTCGAAGATCAGCTTGAGCGCGGGCGTGCCGTGCGCGAACGAGGTGCCGAGATCGCCGTGCAGCGCGTTGCGCAGGAAGATCCAGTACTGTTCCCAGAGGGGCTTGTCGAGCCCGAGCGCCGCGATGGTGCGCTTGATGTCCTCCTGGTCGGCCTGAGGATTGATCAGGATATCGACCGGGTTGCCGATGGCAAAGACGCCCAGGAAAACCAAGAGCGACATGACGAAGAGCACGACTACGCTCTGCATCAGGCGCCGAATAATGAAAACCAGCATGTTCGGAAGCTTTCCTTCGCCGATGACAGGTCACGGCGCCTGTAGGCGCCGCTTGGCTGCACCGGCAGTCGGCTCGTGGCTAGGCCCGGCTACCGTCCGGGGATGATTCGTCGGGAAGCGGCCGCCCAGACCGCGGACGCTTCCCGCTTTTACCTGCAAATACCTGCAAATGCCTGGCCGGGGGCGCGACGTCATGGTCGCGCTCGCCAGCCTCACCTTTTACTGCTCAGGCCCTCGCAACGTCAGGCCTTCAAGTTACTGCGGCTTGAAATTGTGCGCGTAGGTCCGTTCGTCGGTACGTGGCACGTAGGTGATGCCCTTCTGGGTGGCCCAGGTGGTCACCTGTTGGTGGATCGGGATGATACCGCCATCGTTGACGGCAATCGCGGTAGCTTCCTGCAGCAGCTTGGAGCGCTCGCCGTCATCCACCGTGGCCAGCGCCTTTTCCAGCACTACGTCCATCTTGGGATTGCAGTACTCGCCCCAGTTGGTCGTGCCAAAGCCCTTTTTCGGATCCTCGCAAGCCAGCAGCGCGCGCAGCGGCGAGCTCACTTCGCCGGTTTGCGCGCCCCAGCCCAGCAAACCGAACGAGAATTCATGCTTGATGCCCTTGGAAGAATAGGTCGCCATCGGCATGCCCTCGACCTTGGTCGCAATGCCGATGCGGGTCAGGTTCTGCGCAATGGTCTGGGCGATCTTCTCGTCGTTGACGTAGCGGTTGTTAGGCGTGTGCAAGGTGATGCCGAAGCCGTTCGGGTAGCCCGCTTCGGCCAGCAGCTTCTTGGCGCCTTCCGGGTCGTACTTGACCGTCTTCAGGTTCGGGTTGTAGCCGAACAGCGTGGGCGGCACCAGGTTGTTGGTCGGCTCCGCCAGGCCTTCCATCAGGCGGTCCTTGATGCCCTGGCGGTTGATGGCCATGCTGATGGCATTGCGCACGCGCGCATCCTTCAGCGGGTTCTTATCCATCGGCGCGCCTTCCTTGGTGGTGACAAAAGGCGACTTGTCTTTCTTGTCATCGGTGTAAAGGTAGATCACGCGGTGCGAGATCTTGGAGAAGAACGACAGCTTCGGATCCTTGCGCACCTGCGGCAGGTCAGGCGTCGGTACGTTCTCGATGGCCTGCACGTCACCGGACAGCAGCGCCGCCATGCGGGTGGCCGGGTTCGGGATGAAGCGCAGCGTCACCTTGTCCCAGGCGGGCTTGGGACCCCAGTAGTCGGGGTTCTTCACCAGTTCGACCCGGTCGTCGCGCGCGTAGTTGACGAACTTGAAGGGGCCGGTGCCGATCATGCCCTTGCCTTGCGCGAAGTCGTCCGAGGTCAGGCCCTGCGTAGCCTTCTTCTGCACGATGAAGATCGACGTCAGGTCGTTCAGCATCAGCGGGTACGGCGTGTTGGTGGTGAGCTGGATGGTGTGCTTGTCGATCACCTTCTTGTTGATGATCGCCTTGGTGTAGACGTCGAACTTGCCGGGGCTGCTCTGGATGGTGGACGGACGCTCGAGCGACCAGACGATATCGTCGGTGGTGAGTTCCGAGCCGTCGTGGAACTTCACGCCCTTGCGGATCTTGAATTCCCAGGTCAGGTTGTTCACCAGCTTCCAGGATTCGGCCAGGCCGGGAATGATCTTGCTGTCCGCATCCATCTTCACCAGGCACTCGAACATGTGCTCCGAGACGTTGATGTTGGAGAACAGATTGTAGAAGTGCGGATCCATCGAGGTCGGGGGCGAACTCATGGCCAGCTTGAAATCGACCGCGTGGGCCTGGCCGGCAAAACCGAAGCTCATGGCCGCGGTTACCACCATGGCACCGAATGCCTTCTTGCATGTGCGAAGGGACATCGCGCAACTCTCCCGGGAAGAAATGTAGCAAATGACTACTAGGGGCAGCGCAGGCAAATCGCGCCAGGCGCCGCATTTTGGTGCGGCTACGGACGCGGCAGGCGGCAACGTTGCCAGGCAAGCACATCAAGCATGAACTGTTCCAGCACTGCACCATCCGGGGCAATGCGGGGAAACCCCCGCGCTGATTGGCGGTCATGTGCCTCGGGAGCGCTTGTGAAAGTGGCGGAAGTGTCCTGCCGGGTGCCTGCTTTGGCGCTTTGGACTGAGCCGTCGTATGATCGGGGTATCCCACGCCCTCAACTGGCATCATGACACTCATCCCCGAAATTCTTCAGGCGCAGTCTGAAATCCGCAGCATCCGACGCGACATCCACGCCCATCCGGAGCTTTGCTTCAAGGAGGAACGGACGTCCGACGTGGTGGCGCAGAACCTCGCTGCCTGGGGCATCGAGGTCCATCGCGGCCTTGGCACCACCGGCCTGGTCGGCGTGATTCGCAATGGCAGCAGCAAGCGCAGCATCGGCCTGCGCGCCGACATGGATGCCCTCCCGCTGCAGGAGGCCAACACCTTCGGCCACCGCTCGCAGCACGACGGCCGCATGCATGCCTGCGGCCATGACGGCCACACCGCGATGCTGCTGGGCGCGGCACGCTACCTGGCGGAGCACCGGAATTTCGACGGCACCATCAACCTGATCTTCCAGCCGGCCGAAGAGGGCGGCGGCGGCGCGCGCGAGATGATCAAGGATGGCCTGTTCGAGCGCTTCCCGTGCGATGCCGTGTTCGGCATGCACAACTGGCCCGGCATGCCGGCCGGCAGCTTCGGCACCACCGCCGGCCCGCTGATGGCGTCGAGCAACGAATTCCGCATCGTCGTGCGCGGCAAGGGTGCGCATGCTGCGTTGCCGCACAACGGCAACGACCCGGTCTTCACCGGCGCGCAAATCGTCTCCGCGCTGCAGGGCATCATTACCCGCAACAAGCGCCCGATCGATGCCGCCGTGATCTCGGTCACGCAGTTCCATGGCGGCGATGCCACCAATATCGTGCCGGACCAGGCCTGGATCGGCGGCACGGTGCGCACCTTCACGCTGCCGGTGCTGGACCTGATCGAGCGCCGCATGGAGGAAGTCTCGAAGGCGGTAGCGAGCGCTTTCGATTGCACCGTGGAATTCGAGTTTCACCGCAACTATCCGCCCACCGTCAACAGCGAGGCGGAAACCGCGTTCGCCGTCGAGGTGGCGAGCGAACTGGTCGGTGCGGGCAATGTCGATGGCAAGATCGAGCCGACCATGGGCGCGGAGGACTTCTCCTTCATGCTGCTGGAAAAGCCCGGTTGCTACCTGTTCATCGGCAACGGCGAAGGCGTGCACCGCGAAGCCGGCCACGGCCTCGGCCCCTGCATGCTGCACAACCCCAGCTACGACTTCAACGACGAGATCCTGCCGGTCGGCTCGACCTTCTTTGTGAAGTTGGTGGAGAAGTGGCTCGCGCCTGCCTGAACGCGCGTCAGTCCAGCGCGATGTCGCCGTACCAGCTCTCGGCGCGGCTCTTGGTGTTGTCGGTATCGGTCATGATGCCGATCGCCACCACCTTGCCCGGATCGGCCCCGAAGGCCTTGCGGTAATCGGCACGCAGGTCGCGCCGATGGCAGCGCCATTCGCCGGTATGCCGGGTACCTGAGTCGACCACGATCATCCGCACACGGTCGGTGTGCGGATTCGACACCACGGATCCCTCGGGCTTGCGCCCGCCCCAGATGTACATCAGCGTGGCATAGGGCATCTCGCGCCCCGTTGTCAGCCGTGCCATCTCGTACATCAGTTGATCCTTCAGCGAGAGGCTGCCCTTGTCGCCATCGAAGGCGACGAAGATGCGTAGCGGCGCGTCCTCGCGCGGGGCCAGCGAATTGTCAGCGCTACGGATGACGTCGCGCGTCTTCCACGTCCAGTTCAGCATGCCCGGCTCGCGCCCGACCAGTGGTACATACAGGCCGGATGCCGAATTGTCGGCTTCGGCATGCAACACCATGCGTTGGTCGACTTCTGTCAGGGTATAGCGTGTGGGAATCTTGTTGCGATTGACGGTCCAGGGCTGCCAGCCTGCCGGCTTGCTAAGCCCGCTTGTCGCTGTGGAGAACAAGGGCAGGGGCTTCAGCGTAGGGTGGTCTTCCGGCTCACTGGGCTCACTGGCGTGATCGGCTTCGGCTGGATTCTGGCTCGTTGCGATCTGGTCTGGTGTCAGGTTCTCGGCGGAAACCGGCGCCTGCGCCGGCGGGGCGAGCTTGAGTTGCTCAATGTGCGCGGCAAAGCTGCCGCAATCGTTCGACGCGACCGCGGCCATGGCGCCGGGACCCGACAGCGGGATCGGTCCCCGCGGCGTGGACGCCGTTCCGAGTGTGCCGCAACCCGCCAAAACAAGCGCACCTACCACGCCGATCAGCACCGACAGGCAAAATCTGGCCGCCATTCATCCCCCAAACCTGGATGCCGCCAGCTGGTCGTGCGTTCTGGCGCGCAACCGGCCCGGGCTCTTTTTCAATCTTTCGAACTGCGTCGATGCATCGAACCGCGTCACGTCCGGCCAAGCCGGGGCTTGAGACAAACGGTAACAGAAGGATATGGGGGAAGAAAGGCTCCAGTACCCTGACGCGGGATTCCTGGTGTGGCGGCAGCGCAAATCGCTGCCGCAAAAGCAAAACCCCCCAGTACTTTCGTACTGGGGGGTTTCAAGGGATAGCCTGGCGATTACCTACTTTCACACGGGTATCCGCACTATCATCGGCGTGGAGTCGTTTCACGGTCCTGTTCGGGATGGGAAGGGGTGGTTCCAA
>NZ_BAAILO010000536.1:0-21080 GCF_054589115.1 Cupriavidus sp. 8B
TCGCTCACTCTCAGAAAACTGACTGGCTACGTCCGAAGACATAACCAACATGTTTTACTGTGCGAGCACTTTATAACTTGTAAGCTAAAAGACCGAAGTCTTCCGCATCCGCTACCAAGCGCCCACACTTATCGGTTGTTTGTTTGTTAAAGAACTGGCCGCGGCTCGCTTTGCTTGCCGCGTCGCTGCTTTTGTCTGCAGCAGAGAAATGAGATTATGAAGCGTGATCATCGTTTCGTCAACAGGTTTCGCAAACTTTCTTTGCTGCAGTCGGCGTCTGAACCCGCTCCGCCAACCACCCCTGCCAACCCCGCAACCCTTGTCCCGTCTGCTTTGCAGCGGTCTTTTGTGTTGCGAGGGGGCGAATAATAAGACGCTCCCCTGGTCCTGGCAAGCCTTTTCTTGAATTTCTTCAGCGCGGTCTGTGACACGGTGATGAAGCAGGCTTGCGTGCCCCAGCGCAGGGCAGCATTCGCGCGGCTGCTATCTATTAGAATCGACGGATGCCTGACCTTCCTATCTACCTGCCATCGCGCCAGCCGGCGAATGCGCCCCGGCATCTGGATGCGCAAGCGCTGGCAGCAGCACTTTCACGCCCAATTGTCTTTGTCGACCTGGAAACGACAGGCGCCGACGGCACACGCGACCGTATTACCGAGATCGGCGTTGTGGAGGTGGGACCGGACGGCATTGTCGAATGGGACACCCTGGTAGACCCGGGCATCGGCATCCCGCCCTTTATCCAGCAACTGACCGGCATCACCGACGACATGGTGCGTGGACGGCCAAGCTTCGAGTCACTGGCGGAGTCGCTTGCGGAGCGGTTGCAGGGCAAGCTCTTCGTCGCGCACAACGCGCGCTTCGACTATGGCTTCCTTAAGAATGAGTTCCGCCGCGTTGGCGTCACCTTTCGCGCCGATGTCCTGTGCACGGTACGGCTCTCGCGCTCGCTGTTTCCCTCGGCGGCGCGCCACGGGCTGGATGCGTTGATCGCCCGGTTCGAGTTGCAGCCCAAGGGCCGGCACCGGGCTCTCGCCGATGCTGAGCTGTTGTGGCAATTCTGGCAGAAGGTCCACGAGCTCTATACGGTGGACCTGGTCGAATCCGCAGTGCAGTCGCTGATCAAGCGGGCGAGCCTGCCTGCCGGGCTGGAAGAAACCGCGCTGGACGACGTTCCCGACACCCCGGGCGTCTATCTCTTTTATGGCGACCAGGACATGCCTCTCTATATAGGGAAGAGCATCCACCTGCGCCAACGCATCGGCGCGCATTTCTCCGGCGATCATCGTGCCGCCCTGGAAATGCGGCTGGCACGCGCGGTGCGCCGAGTCGAATGGCGCGAGACCGGCGGCGAGGCCGGCGCGCTGCTGCTGGAAGCCCACCTGATCAAGACGATGCAGCCGCTGCACAACCAGATGCTGCGCCAAAACGCCGGGCTCTATGCGTGGGAACTGGCCCCCGGACTGAGCGCGCCGATATTGCGCTCGGATCGGGACACCGATTTCAGCCGGCACCCTAATCTGTATGGCGCCTTTCCCAGCCGGGCCAGTGCCCAGGCCCGGCTGGCCGAACTGGCGCAAATTCATCAGCTCTGCCAGGTCGCCCTCGCCCTGGAAAAAACCGCGCGGCGCGGCCTGCCCTGCTTCGCGCGTCAACTGCACCGCTGCCAGGGCGCGTGCACTGGCGACGAGTCACTGGCGGCTCACCGTGAACGGGCGGCGGCAGCGCTGGCCGGCCTGGCGATCCGGCCCTGGCCGTTCGCGGGTGCGGTGGCATGGCGCGAGCAGCACGGCGCCAAAGCGTGGTGGCATATCCTGGAAGACTGGTGTTACCTGGGCTCGGTGCCCACGCTGGAAGAGGCACCAGGCCTGTTATCCTCGCCTGCACGTTTCGACCTGGACACCTACCAGATCCTGGCACCAAGGCTGGCGGCATTGATCGCCAGTGCCATTGCGCTGGAACCCGTGCGGCAGTTCGAGCTGCAAGCGCCGCCCTCGCCCCGGCCGGACATGGAGCCACGGACCGCATCCGCGCCAGCCGCCCCAGCGCTCACGCACCGGCGCAGGGCGCCAAGCCCAGACCAGCAGACCCTGTCCTTCTTCGATCACTAGGCCGGGCCACCACCCCGGCCCTCACGCTTTTGGGCACCATCAGCCCACCCAAAGAGCTCAAACGGTATACCAAATCACCTGGAACTCGCGCACCGCCGCGGTGCGCGACCTTTTATCGCCTTCCCCGCGAACCCCGGATTTGTGCTGAAAGCTGCTGCATTGCACCAGAAAGCGGCGGATCGTGACCGCCTGGACATTTGGCTTGCCCTCTGCAATTAAATGAATATAGTATACCGATTCCGGCGATAGACCGACCGATCCACGACCCCGTGCGCCTTGGCCACGAGACCCCACAAGACGGAGCGCCACCGTGACCCGGCAAGACCTAGCAAGCACAGACACCCGGCAGAAAGAGGCGTGCTTTCTGCCGGTATGGGAAGCCGCGGCGCTGTTGGCCAAAGGCCACGCCAGCGCGCAGGACCTGGTGAACTGGTGCGAGGCCGCCTATGCCGCCTCGCATCGGGAGATCAACGCCATCATCCTGGCGGATTTCGCCGCCGCGCGCGCCGCGGCCGAGGCCAGCGACCGGCGCTGGCGCCGCGGGGAACCGCTTGGCGCGCTGGACGGCATTCCCTTCTCCATCAAGGAATCCTTCGACGTGGCAGGCTGGCCCACCACGTGCGGCAACCCGGCGCTGCGCCACAACATTGCTGCCAGCGACTCGGCCGTGGTCGAGCGCCTGCGCGCGGCTGGCGCGGTGTTGCTGGGCAAGACCAACGTGCCGATCGGGCTGCGCGACTGGCAAAGCTACAACGCCATCTACGGCACCACCCGCAACCCGCGCGACCCCAGCCGCACCCCGGGCGGCTCGTCCGGCGGCAGCGCCGCGGCCGTCTGCTCGGGCATGAGCTTCTTCGACGTGGGCTCCGACATCGGCTCGTCGCTGCGCAACCCGGCGCACTACTGCGGCGTGTTCTCGCACAAGAGCAGCCACGGGCTGGTGCCGCTGCGCGGCCATGGCATTGGCCACGGCTATGGCGAGCAGGACATCAACGTGGCGGGGCCGCTGGCGCGCAGGGACCTGGAACTGCTGCTGCAGGCGCTGGCCGGCCCGGACGGCAGCGAAGCGCAGGCCTATCGCCTGACGCTGCCGCCCTGCCGCAAGCGCGCACTGGCCGACTTTCGCGTCGCCGTGCTGCCGAGCCATCCGCTGTGCGAGGCCGACGGGGAAGTTAGCGACGAGATCGAAAAACTTGGCCGCTGGCTGGAGGGACAGGGCGCCCAGGTACGCTGGAACGCGCGCCCGGACTTCGATGCTTCGGCCCTCTGGCACACCTATGTGCTGATGCTGCGGGCCACCACGTCGATCCATATGGATGACGCCGGCTTCGACGCCGCACTGGCCCGCGCCGCCGGCGCCGCGCCCGAGGACCACAGCTATGCCACGCTGCAATTCACCGGCGCGGGCATCCGGCACCGGCAATGGCTGCAGCTGCAGCAAGCCCGGGCCACCTTCGCGCAGGCCTGGCAACGCTTCTTTGGCGAGGTGGACGTGATGCTGTGCCCGGCGGCCGCCACCACCGCCTTTGCGCTGGATGAAGCCGGCGAGCCGTGGCAGCGCACGCTCCAGGTCAACGGCCGGGCGCAACCGCTCACCAACCAGTTGTTCTGGGCCGGGCACTCCGGCCTGTGCGGCCTGCCCTCGACGGTGGCGCCGATCGGCCCGGGCCGCAGCGGCCTGCCGGTGGGCGTGCAGATCGTCGCCGCGAGATTCGAAGACCTGAGCGCATTGCGTTTTGCCCAGTTGCTGGAAGCAGCGGGTTTTGCCTTCCGGCCACCGCCGGCCCGGTTCCAGTCCCAGTCCCAGTCCCAGTCCCAGTCCCAGTCCCAGTCCCAGTCCCAGTCCCAGTCCCACACGGTGTAAAGCGCCCCGGCGCCATAAAAGAACAGCGCACCGCCCCCCAAAGCGAAGACACGAAGGAGAGATCATGTTCACCTGGTTCAAGGATTTATCGATAATGGAGCGCAAGGGGTTTTACGGCGCGTTCCTCGGTCATGCGGTCGACGTGTTCGACTTCATGATCTATTCCTTCCTGATTTCGACGCTGCTGACCCAGTGGGGCATGAGCAAGTCGGCCGCCGGCGCCATTGTCACGTGGACCTTGGTGTCATCGCTGGTGGGCGCCATCGGCGCGGGCGTGTTGGCTGACCGCTACGGCCGGGTGCGCGTATTGCGCTGGACCATCGTGGTGTTCGCCGTCGCCTGCTTCCTGTGCGGGCTGGCCAACACGCCCGAGCAACTGCTGGCCTTCCGCATGCTGCAGGGCCTGGGCTTCGGCGGCGAATCCTCGCTGTGCATGGTGCTGGTGACGGAGATGATCCGCAACCCGGCGCACCGCGGCAAATATTCCGGCTTCACCGCCAGCAGCTACTCCTTCGGCTGGGGCGCGGCGGCCATTGCCTACGCCATCACCTTCAGCATCTTCCCCGCCGAAACCGCCTGGCGCGTCTGTTTCTTCATGGGCATCCTGCCGGCGCTGGTGGTGATCTACCTGCGCCGCAACCTGGAAGAGCCGGAGGTCTTCACCAAGAGCCAGGCCGAGCGCGCCGCCGGTGGCACCGGCAGCGGCCCCACCGCATGGCAGCAGCTGGCGCGGCTCGGCCGCAGGCCCCTGCTGGGCAAGACCGTGCTGTGCAGCCTGCTGTCGGGCGGCATGCTGGGCGCCTACTATGCGATTGCCACCTGGCTGCCCACGTTCCTCAAGACCGAGCGCGGGCTGTCGGTGTTCGGCACGAGTTCCTACCTGGCCATGACGATCGTCGGCTCACTGGTGGGCTATGTGGCCGGCGCCTATGCCACCGACCGCTGGGGCCGCCGCCTGACCTATATCGCCTTTGCCGCCGGCGCCTTCGCCATGGCGCTGGTCTATATGGTGATACCGGTCTCGAACACGTCGATGCTGTTCCTGGGCTTCCCGCTTGGCGTATTGATGCAGGGCGTGTTCGCCGGCATCGGCGCCACCATCTCGGAGTCATATCCCAACGATATTCGCGCCACGGGTTATGGCGTCTCGTACAACGTCGGGCGCGTGATCGGCTCACTGTTCCCGCTGACGGTGGGCTGGCTCAGCACCGGCCGCACCTCGCTGCCGCTGGCGATCGCCATCGTGGCTGGCGTGGGCTACATGATGGTGATGGGCGCCGCCCTGCTGCTGCCGGAAACCAAGGGCATGGACCTGGGCCAGGCCGGTGGCGACGACAGCGCGCACGACCCGTCCCGCGACGCCGACAAGGCCGTGCTGGCGCCAACTGTGGGCAAGCCCGCATAAAGCGTCTCAGGCCGCTTGCGGCAAGGCGGGCGGCTAGGCTAGTCTGCGCGAAGGGGGCATGCTTGCTCCCCTGGAGCTGCCATGCCTGCCGTCCGCCGTCTCTCCATCTCCCCTCGCCTTTGGTTGACCCTACTCGCCGCCATCGCCCCGGGCGGCTGCGCAGGCATCGAACAATCCGCCATGCAGCGCATCCTGGATTCGTGGCAATCCGCCCCGATCGAGCAAGCCAAGGCGCAGTGGGGCCCGCCGCAAGCCGTGCAGGCCGTGCCCGGGGGCACCGCCTACCTGTGGACCGAGGAAGTGCCACCGGCGCGCGCGCCGGGCAGCGGCCCGCGCGATGCGCGCGCGCCCACGTCACCCGAGCCCCTGCTGGTGCCCGGCCTGTGCCATCGCCGCCTGATCGCAGGTCCCACCGGCCTGGTGATCGGTGGCGACTGGTCCGGCAACGCGTGCTGTGTCACCACCGCGATCGGCCGCTGCGGCGGGCTGGTCAGGACCAGCACCGGCAACTGATCGCACCGGGCACCGCATCTCTCACCGAATTGGTGCACGTCGTGCAACGCGCCAGGCGATCATGCACCAGGGCTGCCCAGCGGCGTGCCACGATCCGGCGCATTTGGGACGCGGCATTCACCGCTGCCGTTGGCACACCTCTTGCTGAACAAGCTATCGAGTAGAAGCGGTTAGCGCCGATGTGCCTCCCCCAGCGGAGCAGACGCATCCCGGCGTGGGACATTGCTCTCGCGACCATCCGGTCGCACGCCTGGTTGACTCGCATCGCGAGATGCATCCGGGCGTTTGGATCCGGCCACCAGGCCGGGCACGAGAGAAAAGAGAGCGCCCACGATGTCCCCCATCTTCAAGCCCTTATTCCATTTCGCAGATGCGTCCGGCGGCCATGCCGCCGCTCGCGTCCTGCGCCGTTGCCCGCCTGTTGCCGTACCCGCCCTGATTTCCCCCGCAAACATCCGCACAGGAGCCCCCATGAAGACGCCTTCCCCATTGCGCCGCCTGTTGATCGCCGGCACCTGCGCCGCGCTCACGCTCGCCGCCGTCCCCGCCACCGCGCTCGCCGCCGACAAGGTGACGTTCCTCACCTCCTGGTATGCCCAGGCAGAACACGGCGGCTTTTATCAGGCGGTAGCGAAAGGCATCTACAAGAAGTACGACCTCGATGTCACGGTTCGCATGGGTGGCCCGCAGGTCAACGGGATGCAGATCCTCACCAGCGGCCAGGCCGACTTCCTGATGGGCTACGACCTGCAGGTGCTCAAGAGCGTGGAGCAAGGCGTGCCGGTGACCACCGTGGCGACCTCCTTCCAGACCGACCTGCAAGGCATGATGACCCACGAGGACGTCAAGAGCCTGGCCGACCTGAAGAGCCGTACGGTGCTGGTCTCCACCTCGGGGCGCACCACCTGGTGGCCGTGGCTCAAGGGCAAGTACAAGCTCGAGGAATCCCAGTCGCGCGTCTATACCTTCAACCTGCAGCCCTTCTTTGCCGATCCGCAATCGGCCCAGCAAGCCTACGCGTCGTCCGAGGTGTTCTCGGCCAGCAAGGCCGGCGCGAAGACGCGCTTCTTCCTGTTCGCCGACGATGGCTATCCGCCCTATGGCACCACCATCGTCGCCATGCAGAAGATGGTCAAGGAAAAGCCGGACGTGGTCGCGCGCTTCGTCAAGGCGACCATGGAAGGCTGGAAGAGCTACCTGGCGGACCCTGCCCCGGCCAATGCGCTGATCAAGCAGGAGAACCCCAACATGAAGGACGACCAGCTTGCCTGGGGCGTGGAAAAACTCAAGGAGTACCACATGGTCGGCGGTGGCGACGCGGCCCGTTACGGCATCGGCGTGATGACCGATGCGCGCTGGCAGAAGACGCGCGACTTCATGGTAGCCGCCGGGCTGCTCAAGGCCGATACCGACTGGAAGCAGGCCTACACCACGCAATTCGTGAAGGACCTCAAGGTCATGCCCTGAAGCGCGCGGCCGCGCTATTCAAGATCAACCCCATACAAGGATTTTCGACATGCTGGTCACCCAACAACCCGTACTGCGCCGCTTCTGGTACGCGCTGATGCCGGTCTCGATGCTCGACGACGGCCCCAAGCCCTTTACCCTGCTGGGCGAAAACCTGGTGCTGTGGAGGGGCGCCGACGGCAAGCCCGCGGCGCTGCAGGACCGCTGCTGCCACCGCACCGCACGCCTGTCCAAGGGCTGGGTCAACGAGCGCGGCGATATCGTCTGCGGCTACCACGGCTGGGAATACAACTGCTCGGGCAGCTGCGTGCGGATTCCGCAGGCGCCGGACAACGCCATCCCCTCGGGCGCGAAGGTGCAGGCCTATCACGTGCAAGAGAAATACGGCTACGTGTGGGTGGCGCTGGACGATCCGCTGCAGCCCGTCCCCGATTTCCCGGAGGATGGAGACCCCGCCTACCGCCGCATCTTCCAGTTCTACGAGAAGTGGAACACCAGCTCGCTGCGCGTGATGGAGAATTCCTTCGACAACTCGCACTTCAGCTTCGTGCACCGCGCCAACTTTGGCTTGTCCGAGCAGCCCAAGCCGGAGAAGTACGAACTGCAGCAGCGCGAGTGGGGGTTCGAGGCGGAGACGCTGGTGCCGATCCGCAATATCGAGGCGGGCCACCGCGTTACCGGCACCACCGAGCCCATCACGCATCGGCATATGTTCAACCGCTGGGACCTGCCGTTCACGCGCCGCTTCGGCTGCACTTATCCCGCCAGCGGGCGCCATCACATCATCTACAACTGCGCCACGCCGATCGACGACAAGCGCGTGATGCTGTCGCAATGGCTGTACCGCAATGACAGCGAGGAAGACTGCTCGACCCAGGAGCTGATCGATTGGGACGCGCCCATCGTCGGCGAGGATCGCGACATCCTGGAAGCCACGGACTACGACGCCTGCGTGGACACGCGCCGCCGCGTTGAATTCCATATGGAATCCGACAAGCCCGGCTTGCTGATGCGCAAGATGCTGATGGAATTGTTCACCCAGCATGGCGAGAAGGAAACCTTCCGCATTCCCGTGGTTCGCGGTTAAACCGGACTTCCGATAGCCGATAGCCCCGGAACCATTCCATACGGAGACAGCCATGAGCGTCCTCTTTCGCAGTGCCGTGCAAGCTCCCGCTGCTGCCCCCAGCGCCGGCGGCCTTGCGTCCAACGCCTGCGGCGAACCCGAGCCCGCTGGCAGCAGCCGGCGCGATGCCGACGCGCCGCTGCTGTTCGCCAACCAGGTCGAGAAGACCTACCCCAACGGCACCGTGGCGCTGGAGCGCGTCAAGCTGGCGATCAAGCCCGGCGAGTTCGTCTCGCTGCTGGGCCCGTCTGGCTGCGGCAAGAGCACCTTGCTCAAGCTGTTTGCCGGATTGGAAACGCCGTCGGCGGGCCATATGCGCTGGTGGGGCAACCCCTCCCTTCCGACCGCAACCAACTGCGCCACCAACAGCGCCGGCCGCACGCTGGCGATGGTGTTCCAGGAAGCCACGCTGATGCCGTGGGCGCGCGTGGCCGACAACGTGCGGCTGCCGCTGGACCTGGTCCGCATGCCGCGCGCCGAGGCCGACGAACGCGTGCAGCGCGCGCTGGCGCTGGTGGGGCTGGGCCGCTTCGCCGCGGTCTATCCGCGCGAGTTGTCGGGCGGCATGCAGATGCGCGTGTCGATTGCGCGGGCGCTGGCGACCAACCCGGACCTGCTGCTGATGGATGAGCCCTTCGGCGCGCTCGACGAGTTCACCCGCAACAAGCTCGACGCCGACCTGCGCGCACTGTGGGCCGAGCGCGGCCTCACGGTGGTCTTCGTCACCCATAGCATCTACGAAGCGGTCTACCTGTCGAGCCGCGTGGTGGTGATGGCGGCGCGGCCGGGCCGCGTGATTGCCGACGTGGCGATCGAGGGTCCGCAAGTCCGCGATGAAGCCTTTCGCGTCTCGCCCGCCTTCATGCAGTACTGCGCGCAATTGTCGGCGCTGCTGACGCAGGCCAACACCGGCGTCGACCCCAACGAGCACTGAGCCCGGCAGCCGCATCGGTCCCACGGATAACAAGGAGCCCCCATGAATCCCCCGCTACTGTCGCGCCCCGCCGTCCAGCGCGTGGCTGCCCCGCTTGCCGTCGGCGTGCTGCTGTTGCTGGCCTGGCAGGCGATCTGCACCGCGCTCGCCGTCCCCGCGTACCTGGTGCCCACGCCCACCGCCATCGGCCATGCGCTGGTGGAAGACTGGAGCCTGCTGTCCGGCTCGCTATGGGTGACGCTGCGCATCACCATGCTGGCCTTCGCGCTGGCCGTGGTGGTCGGCACCGCCTCGGCGTTCGTCTTCGTGCAGAGCCGCCTGATCGAAGCCAGCCTGTTTCCCTACGCGATCCTGCTGCAGGTCACGCCGGTGGTGGCGATCGCGCCGCTGATCATCATCTGGGTCAAGGAACCGACGCTGGCGCTGGTGATCTGCGCCACCATGGTGGCCGTGTTCCCGATCATCTCCAACACGGTGCTGGGCCTGCGCAGCGTCAACCCCGGCCTGCTCAACCTGTTCCGCATCAACCGCGCGAGCCGCTGGGATACCTTGCGCCGCCTGCGCATTCCCAGCGCGCTGCCATATTTCTTCGGCGGCCTGCGGATCTCCTGCGGCCTGGCGCTGATCGGCGCGGTGGTGGCGGAGTTCGTGGCGGGTACAGGCGGCACGGGTGCAGGGCTGGCCTACCAGATCCTGCAGGCTGGCTTCGCGCTCAATATCCCGCGCCTGTTCGCCGCGCTGTTCCTGATCACGCTGACGGGCGTGGCGTTGTTCGGCGTGATGGTGGTGGTGTCGCGCATGGCGCTGTCGCACTGGCACGAAAGCGAGCTGGCATGACGACCAATACCATCCTGATTCGCAATGCCACCGCCATCCTGACCGGCCTGAAGGGTACCGGTGACGGAACGGGTGAGGGTGAGCGCCACGCCGGGCCGGACCTGCGCGTGGCAGGCGGCACCATCGAGGCCATCGGCAAGCTGGCGCCGCGCCCCGGCGAGCAAGTCATCGACGCCACCGACTGCGTGATCTACCCGGCTTGGGTCAACACCCATCATCACCTGTTCCAGTCGCTGCTCAAGGGCGATCCGCCGGGGCTGGATCTGACGCTCACGCCGTGGCTAGGGGCTACGCCCTATCGCTTTCGCGCCGCCTTTGACGAGACCACCTTCCGGCTTGCCGCCCGCATTGGCCTGATCGAACTGGTGCGCAGCGGCTGCGGCACGGTGGCGGACCACAACTATCTCTACTATCCCGGCATGCCCTACGACAGCTCGGCCATCCTGTTCGAGGAAGCCGAGGCGCTGGGGCTGCGCTTTGTGCTGTGCCGCGGCGGCGCCACCCGCACGCGCCAGCTGGAGAGCGACCTGCCGCAGGCGCTGCGCCCCGAAACGCTCGACCAGTTCCTGGGCGATTGCGAACGGCTCACCGCGCGCTACCACCAGCCCGCGCCAGATGCCATGCGGCGCGTGGTGATGGCGCCCACCACCCCGCTCTACTCCATGTCGCCCGAGGAGTTGCGCACCAGCGCGCGCACCGCGCGCCGGCTCGGCATCCGGCTGCACAGCCATTTGTCCGAGACGGTGGAATACCAGAATGCTGCGCGAGACAAGTACCAGACGACCCCCGTGGCCTTCTGTGGCGAGTACGAATGGCTTGGCCGCGATGTGTGGTTCGCCCACCTGGTGAAACTGGGCGCGGACGAAATCCGCCAGCTCGGCGAGACCGGTACTGGCATCGCGCACTGCCCGCAGAGCAACGGCAGGCTGGGCAGCGGCATCGCGGATATCCCGGCGCTGGAAGCCGCGGGCGTGCCGGTGTCGATCGGCGTGGACGGCGCCGCCTCCAACGAAGCGGCCGACATGATTTCCGAAACGCATGCGGCGTGGCTGCTGCAGCGCGCGCGCCGAGGCCATGGCGCCCGGCCACGCGCCGAGGGTGGTGACCATGAAGGCGGCGCCGACGCCGCGCGCGTGGAAGATGTAGTGCGCTGGGGCACGGCGGGCGGTGCTGCCGTGCTCGGCCTGGATGCGGTGGGCACGCTGCAGCCGGGCAAGGCGGCCGACCTTGCCATCTACCGGCTCGACGACCCGCGCTGCTTTGGCCTGCACGATCCGGCCATTGCCCCCGTGGCCAGCGGCGGGCGGCCGGCATTGCGCGCGCTGCTGGTCGGCGGACGCGTGGTGGTGGAGCACGATGCGATTCCCGGGTTGGACATCACCGAGCTTGGCGGGCAAGCGCGCGACGCGGTGCGGCGCCTGCAACAGCGTGCGGAGAAGCTGGCTTGATCCAGGCTACGCCGGGCGCGGGCCGACGTACGCCGCGCGCGGGCGGATCAGCTCGGCATCGGCGCGCTGCTCCAGGCCGTGCGCGATCCAGCCGATGGAGCGGCCAAGCGCGAACATGCCGAAGGCCGCGCCGGGTGGCAGCCGCAGATGGCGGCGCAGCGCCACCAGCGCAAAATCGATCGATGGCCGCTGCCCCACCAGCGCGAAGGCGTCGTCGATGAACGCCTGCCATTGCGGGTGATGCGGGAGTATCCGCGCCAGCAGGCCGATGGCGCGAATGTCGCCGGCGGGGTAGAGATGATGGCCAAACCCCGGCAGGTTCTCGCCGCGGGCCAGCCGCTCGCGCAGCTTCGATGCGGGCGGGGCCTCGCCCAGTTCGTCCCAGAGAGCCTCCACGCGGGCGGTGGCCCCGCCATGCAGCCCACCGGTCAGCGCGGCCAGGCCGGCGACCACCGATGCGCGCAGGCTGGCGCCGGTGGACGCCACGCAGCGGGCAGTGAAGCTCGACGCGTTCAGTTCGTGGTCTGCGCAAAGCACCAGCGCCATGCGGATCAGGTCCGCGCCTTCTGCGTCCACCTGCCAGGCGCTGGCGCATTGTTGATGGACCGGAGCACTGGCGGGTGCCGTGCCCAACAGGCAGGCGGCCAGCAGGCGCACCAGAACGCCGCAGCCCTCGGCAAGGCGTTCCGGTGATTTTTGCCACTGCGCCGTGGGGTCGTCATCGCTGGCAATGGTAAACAGCGGCAGCAGCGCCTGCTCGCTGCGGCGCCCGGCGAAGGCCGCCTGCATCGCCGTGAGGCGCGCTGGCGCAGGCGGTGCAGCACCAAACGCCGCGTCCGGCGGGCACTGCCACAGCAATGCGGCCACCGCTTCGACCGTGTCCGCCGCAGCCAGCGCCACGGCATCCATGCCCCGGTAGTAAAGCCGCCCGTCCTCGATCAACGTGATGCCCGATTCCAGCACCGGCAAACCCCAGCTCAGCGTGGCCTTGGCCACCTCGCGAGGCTTGCGGCCGCGCGTGCGCTGGCCGGCCAGGCGCGCAACGTCGTCCGCGAGATAGCGGCTTTCGCGGTGGGTTTCGCCATCGTGCGCGTGCAGCAGGCCACGGCTGACATAGGCATAGAGCGTCTGGCGGGAGACGCCAAGCTGGGCGGCGGCTTCGGCGGAAGTCAGGTAACGGGGCATGGGCGAGGGCGAGGGCGAGGAAATCGGCAATGAGTTGATTAAGTTAATCAATATTGACTATTAAAACAAGCAGCCTATGCTGCAAGGCACTCAGTCTTGCCCAACCCATAATGGAGAGCACGCCATGCCAGCCCCCGGAGAATCAACGCCTTCAGCCAGGAGCCCGACAGGAGCCGCGACCACCTTCCTTGGCGAAATCTGGCGCAGCGTGCGCGGTGATGCCGCGTGGCTGGAGCACATTGCCGTGACCGGCTCAGGTCACTTGCCCTCGGTCTTGCCCGTCACCGACCTGGCCGCCGCCGCCGTCGGCGCAGCCGGCCTGGCCGTTGCCGAGTTGATCCACCGGGCCTGCGGGCATGCGCCGCATGTCGAGGCAGACCAACGTCTCGCTTCGCTATGGTTCGGCACTTCGCTGCGACCGCAGGGCTGGGAATTGCCGCCGCAATGGGATCCGGTAGCAGGCGACTACCGGGCCAAGGACGGCTGGGTCCGGCTCCATACCAACGCCCCGCATCATCGCGATGCCGCCCTCGCCGTGCTTGGCGTGGCGGTGCGGGCGGACAAGGCCGCCGTTGCCCAGGCCGTGTCCGGGTGGGAAGCCAGCGCGCTGGAAGCGGCCATCGTCGAGCGCGGCGGCTGCTCGGCGGCCATGCGCACCGTGGCCGAATGGGCCGCCCATCCGCAGGGCATCGCCATCAGCCGCGAACCGCTGATGCACTGGACGACGGCCGCCACAGGGCCGCGGCCAGCCTGGGCCATCGCCCCGGATCGCCCCTTGCGCGGCATCCGCGTGCTCGACCTGACCCGGATCCTGGCCGGCCCGGTGGCCACCCGCTTCCTGGCCGGGTTCGGCGCCGACGTGCTCCGTATCGACCCGCCCCGCTGGGAAGAGCCCGGCACGGTGCCCGAAGTGGTGCCCGGCAAGCGCTGCGCACGGCTCGACCTGCAAGGCACGGCGGACCGGCAGGTGCTGGAACGGTTGCTGAGCCAGGCCGACGTGATGGTGCACGGCTACCGTCCCGAAGCCCTGGCGCGGCTTGGGCTGGACGCAAGGCGGCGCCGCGAGATCAATCCCGCGCTGGTGGATGTGTCGCTAGATGCGTATGGGTGGAGTGGGCCGTGGAGCGGCCGGCGCGGCTTCGACAGCCTGGTCCAGATGAGCACCGGCATTGCCGATGCGGGCATGCGCGCCGCGGGCCTGGACCGTCCCAAGCCGCTGCCCGTGCAGGCCATCGACCACGCCACCGGCTACCTGATGGCCACGGCGGCCATCCGCGGGCTGGTGCAGCGCCTGGCGACCGGCGCTGGCTGCGAGGTGCGGGCGTCGCTGGCGCGCACGGCGCATCTTTTGGTGGCGGGCGCGGGCGCGCAAGGCGAAGCACCAACGCTGGCCCCCGAAACGGCCGCTGACCTGGCAGTCGTCGTCGAGGAAACCGCATGGGGCCCGGCACGCCGGATCAGGCCGCCCGCCACGGTGCAAGGTGCGCCAATGCGCTGGGAGCGCCCGGCCGGCAAGCTGGGCGCCGCGCTAGCGCAGTGGTAAGCCACGAAAGGCAGCCCGCCCCGGCGTGGACGACTTAGTCGATCTTCGCGCCTGAGGCCTTGATCACCTGTCCCCAGCGCTTCTGCTCGGCGGCAATGGTCTGGCCGAAGGCCTCCGGGCCCTGCCAGGCCGCCTCCGCGCCCTGCTGCTCCAGCTTGGCGCGGGTATCGGCTTCGCCCAGCACGGTCTGCAGCGCGCCGGACAGCTTGGCCACCACTTCCTTGGGGGTGCCAGCGGGCGCCAGCATGCCGTAGAAGCCAACCACTTCGAAGTTCTTCAGCCCGGCCTCTTCCATGGTCGGCACGTCAGGCAACGCGGGCGAGCGATGCTTGGACGTCACCGCCAGCGCGCGCACCTTGCCGGCCTTGATGTACTGGGTGAACAGCGGGATCGAGTCTGCCATCATCTGCGCCTGGCCGCCCATCACGTCGGTCAGCGCCGGGGCGCTGCCCTTGTAGGGAATGTGGACGATAAAGGTGCCGCTGGCCTGCTTGAACATCTCAGGCATCAGGTGGGAGATGCCGCCGTTGCCGCCCGAGGCAAAATTCAGCTTGCCGGGATTGGCGCGCGCATAGCCGATGAATTCCTTGAGGTTGCGGGCCGGCACATTGTTATTGACCACCATCACCAGCGGAATCAGCGCGGTGCGGGCCACGGGTGCAAAATCCCGCGGCATCGCGTATGGCAGCTTGGGATAGAGCGAGCCATTGATGGCCATCTGGCCGGTGTTGGCCAGCAACAGCGTGTAGCCGTCCGGCGCGGCCTTGGCCACGGCGTCCGAGCCGATATTGCCGGCCGCGCCGGCCTTGTAGTCCAGCACCACCGACTGGCCCAGGATAGGCTGCAGCTTTTCGGCGAGGAGGCGGGCGTGGGTGTCGACCGGGCCACCCGGCGGGAAGCCCACCACCAGGCGGATCGGCTTTTCCGGCCAGGCGGCGGCTGCAGGGGCCGCGCCCAGTGCCAGCGGCAGGGCGGCGCAGGCCAGCAGCGTCGGCAAGCCGAACAGGAATCGATTATTTAATGTGTACTTCGCCATCAGGTCTTTTCTCCTCGTTTATATTGCGGCCTTGCCTTGCCGGCATGCGCCGGGGCGAGCTCGTGGCCTGACATCCGCTAACACCGTTAATTGTGACGATTTTATTACATGGCGCCATGATAGAAATCCCTGTGCGGGCTTATGATGCCCCTGCCCGGCCGCGCCATTGCGTCAGCCGCGTGCCCGCCTGGCGCGTTCAGATAACGGCTGGCCGCCGCGCGCCGGCCCCGTGCCCGGGCATCAGCCAAGGAAAGCCTAAGTGAAACCAACCAACCGAGCCGTCATCCTGTTCCTGTGGGCGGCACTGTACTTCTGCTCCGGCTACATCTCGCACAAGCTCAACGGCCCGTTCTCCGCCACCGGCTATATCTGGCTGCCGGCCGGCGTGACCGTGGCCGCGTTCATGCTGACGCCGATGCCGCGCTGGCTGCCGGTCGGGCTGGCGTTCTTCGCCGCGCAGATGCTGCTGGGCTGGGTGGAGGGGCGCGACACGTTGCGCCTGATACTGTTCTCGCTCGACGAGATCGGCTTTGCCGCCGTGGCAGTGGCGGTGGTCAGGAGCACGCACTTCTCGCTGGAAGGGCTGGCCTTCGTGCGCGGCTTGCTGATCGCCGGGGTGGTCAGCAGCGCTGCCAGCGCCGCGGTGGGTGCGGGCTGGTTCACAATCATGCAGGACGTGCCGTTCTGGCGTACCGCGCGCATCTGGGGCGCGGCCGACCTGGTGGGCGTGCTGATCGTCACGCCAGTGCTGGCGGGCTGGTCGCGCTTTCGCGCCATGCGCTCGGGTGGCATGAGCGGCGGCGATTTCCTGTTCGGCCTGGGCGCGTTTGCCGCGCTGGTGCTGACCACCTTATTTATCTTCGACAACAAGAGCCTGGGCCAGCTGCCCACCGGCGTGGTGTTTGCGCTGACCTATATCCCGCTGTTCTTCGCCGCGGTGGTGACGCTGCTGTGGGGCGGCCGGGGCGGCTCCGTGGCGGTGGCGATCCTGGCGCTGTTCGTGCTGGTCAATACCGGCCAGGGCGATGGCCCGTTTGCCGAGAGCGCGGCCCACCATGGCCGCTCGCTGATGGAGGCCCAGCTCTATCTTGCCGTGGCCGCCTTGCTGACGCTGCTGATCAGCACGCTGCGGACCAGCCGCGAGCAACTGCACCTGCAGTCGGCGCAGCGCCAGAACGATGTCAAGCTGGCCCTGGCGGCCAGCGGCCAGCTGGTCTACTGCCTGGACCCGCGCAGCGGCACGCTGCGCTGGAGCGGCGACGTGGAGCGCTCGCTGGGCGTGCGCGAAGATACCTTCGGTAATCTCGACAACGTGCTGGCTCACGTGCATGCCGACGACCGGGCCCGGGTGCGCGACCGCTGGCTGCGCGAGTGCGACGGCGATGGGGATGGTGGCGAGACCCGCACCGACCTGCTTTTCCGCCTGATGCTGCCCCCGGGCGACTGCACCATGGTGCTGGATATGAGCGGCCCCTTGCTGGACGGGGACGAGAGCGTCGCGATCATTGCCGGCGCATGGCGCCTGCAGGGCGCGGCTGTGATCGAGGAGCGCGACGCAGCATGACGGCTCTCAAGGGCAGCGGCACGGGTGCCCTGCTCATCCACGGCCTGGGCGGCACGCAATTCGACCTCGGCCCGATGCACAAGGCCCTGCGGCGCGCCGGGGTGGAAACCCACGCGGTGACGCTGCCGGGACACGCCGGCACGCCCGAGGACCTGGTGCCCGTGCGGGCCGAGCAATGGCTCGACACCGTCACGCAGGCATACGATGAACTGGCCGGGCAGTACGAGACCTTCCACGTCATGGGCATGTGCTTGGGCGGGCTTCTGGCCCTGGCGCTGGCCGAGCGCCGGCAGCACACCAAGGGCCGGCTGATCGCGCTGGCGGCCCCGGTCTACATCGACGGCTGGTCCACGCCCTGGTACCGCGCGCTGCGGCACCTGGTCTATCACATCCCCACGCTGCCCGCGCGCATGCGGGTGGAGGAAGACGAGCCGTTCGGCATCAAGAACGACCTCGTGCGCGCCATCGTCAAGGCCAAGTTCGAGCGCGGCGACAATTTCCACTATCGCTGGGTGCCGCTGGCCTGCATCCGCCAGGTTGACCGGCTGCGCGGCTGGGTGCTGCGCGGCGCCCACCGCATCGTCTGTCCCACCCTGGTGGTCCACGCGCGCGAGGACGAGCTGACCAGCCTGCGCTCGGCCGACTTCCTGGAAGCCGCGATCCCCGACATGCGCAAGGTCGTGGTGGATAACAGCTATCACATGATCTGCGTGGACAACGACCGCGAGCAGGTGGTCAGCAACGTGCTCGAGTTCCTCGGTTTCGACCCGGCGCAGGCGCGCCGCCCGGCACGCGCCAGGGTAGAAGTGCCGATGACCGAGGAAGCCGTCGCCGCCGTGGTGAACGAATACCTGCAGGCCCTCACCAGCGGGCAGTTCGAAGCGCTGTTCCCGCTGCTGGAGCCCAGCGTGCGCTGGCGCCACCAGGGCGAGCATCCGCTGGCGGGAAGCTACGACGACCGCGACGCCGTGATCGACATGTTTGCCAAGCTGGAGGCGATGGCCGGCAAGACGGTGCGCATCGCCGTGACCGCACCGCCGCGCATCGAGGGCGCCACCGCGCAGATCGACGTAGCGGCCTCCTCCGTCATGAACGGCGAGGCCCGCCACAGCCAGGGCACGCAAACCCTACGCATGCGCAACGGCCGCATCAGCGCGGTGACCTTCCGGCCGGCCGACAGCGCCGACAACGCGGTGAGCGCCACCGAGCCCCTGCCGGCGCCCGCGGGCTAGTCCGCGGACTAGAAGACGCGGCCCAGCTGCAGGTACAGGTTCCACACCCCGTTCGGCGCCGTGGCAAAGCCGAAGTACAGCGGGCCGATGGCGCTGTTGCCGCCGATAAACAGGCTGGCGCTGGTCTTGAACGGCCCATTGCCAAAGTTCTTGCGCCGCAGCCAGACGTCGCCGGCCTCCAGGCTGGCGCCCACCACGGTGGTGCGCAGCCCGGGCAGGATGAACTCGCGCAGGTCGTTCAGGTAGGTCATGCGGCCGTACAGCAGGTAGTTGCCGGAGAACTGGTCCTGGGCATAGGCGGAAAGATGCTGGAAGCCGCCCAGCGTGAAGCCCAGCCCGCCGCTGACGCTGTTGTCGGTGCGGTGATCGCCGTAGGTGGCCGCGGCCTCCGCCGCCAGGTTCAGCGTGTGGCGGCCGTAGCTGGTTGCCCAGAGCGCCTTGGCATGGGCATCGTTGAAGCGGTTGTCGGTACCGCCGAAGGCCAGCTCGTTGGTGGCCAGCAGGTAATAGCCGGTGCGCGGGAACAGCGGATCGTCGAGCTGGTCGATGGTGAGCTGGGCACGCATGGTGGGCTGGCGCACATGGGCGTGGGGAAATAGCCGGCCAGTACTGATGGGCAGGTTATAGACAGCCGAGTAATTGACCTGCTGGTAGTTCACGCCCGCCCGGAACTCGCCGAGGCGGCCCAGCGGCACACCCAGGTCCAGGCCCGCGGCGGCGGTGTCGATCCGGAAGGCGGTGATCGGGTCGGTATTCCGGTTGGGCGCGGTGTCGCCATAGAGGTCGACGCGCTTGCGCCCGTACTCCACATAGGGCGCGACATAGAAGCCCAGCCGGTCGAACACCGGCTGGCGCAACTCGGTGTGCCACTTGGCCTGGGTGCTGCCCAGCACGATGTCATTGCGCCATTCCAGCCCGCCCGGCGTGATCCAGGGATAGCGATGCCCCAGCTGCAGGTTGAACCCGCCCTGGCCATTGAAAGTGTTGGACACGCCGAAACCGAACAGCAGGAACTGCGGCCCCCAGGATTTTTGCTGCGCCTCGACCTTCAGTACATTGCGGCCGTCTTCCGTGACCAGCTCCTGCGCCACGCTCTCGAAATCGCCCGAAGTGGAGAGCTGCGCCATCTCGCGGTTAAGCGTGACTGCGTCGTAAGTGTCGCCTTCGTTCACGCCCAGGTACTTGCGCACGTAGCTGGCCGGGATCCGGCCTTGCGAGTGGATCTGGATGGCATCGATGCGCAGCGGGCCCGCCACCGCCTGGCTGCCCTTGCGCGCTGCCAGGTAGCTTTGCCAGGCATGCGCCGGCAGCGTCAGCGACGCCAGCCGGGGCTCGGACGCCAGTACGGCGTTCCAGCCGTTCTGGATGCCATCGTTGGCGCGCGAGAAGTCGGTGAAGGACAGGTCGCCCAGCTGGGGCTCGATCAGCACGTCGCCCGGCCTGAGCAGCGCCTTCTGCGTGCTCACGTTCTGGTTCGTCAGGATTGTGACCATCTGCTGCGTCACCGCCGCCGGCGAGTCCAGGCTGGCGGGATCGTCCAGCGGCGAGGCGATATTGACCGCGATGATCACATCGGCGCCCATGTCGCGCGCCAGTTGCACCGGCAGGTTGCTGACCAGCCCGCCGTCGACGAGCGTGCGACCGTTCACCTTGATCGGCGCGAACAAACCCGGCACCGCCACGCTGGCACGGATGGCGCGCGGCAGCGAGCCATGGTCCAGCACCACTGGGGCCCCGGTGCCCAGGTCGGTGGCAATGGTACGAAACGGCGTCGGCAGCTTGTCGAAGGCGGCGTCGGCCGGCACCTGCGCAGTCCAGTTCTGCAGCAGCGCCAGCAGGCGGTTGCCCTGCGCCAGGCCGGTGGGCAGCTTGATCTTGCCATCGCCATAGCCGGCCGAGATCCCGATCGGGTACTGCAGGTCGTCCTCGCGCTGCGATTGCGGCAGTTCGGCGCGCTCGTTGCGGTCGAAGGCGATATCGCTCAGGTTGATATGCGACAGCTTGGCCTCCAGCTCGCCCGCCGACAAGCCGCTGGCGTACAAGCCGCCCACCACGGCGCCCATGCTGGTGGCCGCGATGCAGTCGATCGGCACGTGCATTTTCTCGAGCGCCCTGATCACGCCGATATGCGCATAGCCGCGCGCACCGCCCCCGGACAGCACCAGGCACACGCGCGGGCGCTTGCCCCCCGGCTCGGGTGCGGGGGCGGATTCAGCGGTGGATTGCACGGCAGGCTGCGCAGGGTGATCTGCTGCCCTGGCTGCCTGCGGCGCCAAGGCTAGCGCCACCAATGCAAGCAACATCGGCAGCACCTGACAACCGGGCACCAGCGAGCGCAAGCGGCGCGCGATGCGTGAAAGAGAGCGGGACATGGACAAACCGCGGCAAGACGGGACAAGACGATGAAATCGCCGCGCAGAGTTGGCGGGGAAGGTCGTCACGATAGGGCAATTGCCCGTCCTTGAACAGCGGCGCATGCCCGATGGAGTGCCGGCTGCCTAACCTGCGCGGCTGCCGCGGCCCATCCGCCGAGCTGCCGCGCGGGTCAATCGCGCAAACCTCCAACTACAAGAGCAGATTTACGCACATATATTTGGGGCCGGTAAACGTATGCTGGATACAACATAGGGGCATGGCGGCCTGAAAGGCCCCGGCCGCCCGCGCCACCCGGCGCATGACGGCGATCGTCCGTCCTAGCCCTCGTTCTGCCAACCCAGCCCAAGTGCCTTTTGCAACGACACGAAGTCCTTGATCAGGGTGGCATCGCCGGCGATCCGGTCCTGCTGCGCGCGCACCCGGGTGCGCTCGACATCCA
>NZ_BAAILO010000536.1:21186-26778 GCF_054589115.1 Cupriavidus sp. 8B
CTGGGTCAGCACGGAGGCCCGCTCGGCAGACGCCTCCACCCGGCGCAGCAGGACCACGTTCTCGCGCTGGTGCCCGTAGCGGGACAAGGCCACATCGGCATCGCGCAGCGCCTTCAGGACCACGCTCTCATACTTTGCCTCGGCATTGTCCCGTCCCGCCCGCGCACCGTCCACGCTGGCGGCAACCCGGCCGAAATCCAGCGCATTCCACTGCAACCGCGGCAAGGCGAGCCAGGTGGCGTTGTCCTTGCGGACCAGGTGGCCAGGATCCATCGCGCTGTAGCCGAGGGAGCCGAACAGCGACAGCTTGGGGAACCAGTCAGCCTTGTGCGCGCCGATCTGCGCGTTCTGCGAGGCCAGGGTGCGCTCCGCCGCGCGGATGTCCGGCCGCGCCTTGAGCAAGGCAGCGGGGTTGCCGACGGACACCGTGGCCGGCAACGTGGGCAGTGGCCGTTGCGGGCCGAGCTCGCCATCCAATGCGCCGGGGGCCCGGCCCGTGAGCACGGCGAGTTCATCGAACGACGCCGTGATCCGCGCCTCGATGGGCGCGATCTGCGAGCGTGTACCCTCCACCTGGGTCAGCAGCCGCTCCACTTCCAGCTCCGATGCCACCCCGCGCTCGCGTCGTTGCTGCGTCAGTTCCAACATGTCGGCTTCCAGCTTTTCCGAAGCGCGCAGGTGCGTCAGGCGCAACTGCTGCTCACGCAGGCCGACGTAGGCTTGCGCGACCTCGGCCGCCAGTTGCACATGGGCGTCTGCAAGCTGTTCGGCGCAAGCGTCCGCCTGCGCCGAGGCCGCCTCGATGGCACGCCGCGTCCCGCCGAAGAGATCAATCTCCCAGCTCGCGTCGAAGTTGGCCAGATAGAGCGCCAGCGGTCCGCGGCCGCCCGACGACGAACCGCCGGAGAGCGAAGACAAATCCGGCGAGCGCGTGCGCAGCATGGCCGCGTTGGCGCCCACCTTCGGGAGCGCGTCGGCTTGCTGCCCGCGCAGGCCGGCGCGGGCCTGGCTCACGCTGGCCCGCGCCGCACGAATGTCCGGGCTATGCGCCAGTGCGGTTTCTATCAACGCATCCAGTTGGGGATCGCCCAGCGCACGCCACCACGTTGCGACGCGCGGCACCGCCGGCTCGGTACTTCGTGGGGCATGGGGAAACGCCGCAGCACGCATTGCGTCGGCCGCGACTTCGGGCGCGCCGTGGTAGTCCGGCCCGACCGCGCAGCCGGTCATGGCAAACGCCAGCGCGGCACTGAGGCAGACCGCGCAGAGCCGGCCCGGGAGCGGCAGCGCATTGGATGGGATGTCGAGCATGATCAATGACCGGAGGACACCGGCGTGCCGGCACCCGGTTGCTTGAGAAGGAGGGCCAGCGGCACGCATAGCAGCAGCGCGATGCCCAGCACAAAGAAAGTCTCGGAAAAGGTGATGACGGCCGCTTGCCTGGCAATCTCCCCTGCCATTTGCGCCAAGGCCTGGAGCTTTGCGTGCGCCATATCGCCATGCTGGGCAAAGAAGCCCGCCGCGCTGGACGAGATGTGCTCCTGCCCGATCGCGCTGTTGGCGCTCACCGATTCACGGATCACGGCGTCGTGATACGTATTGCGGCGATCGATCAGCGTGCCAAGCAGCGCGAGCCCGACCGAGCCGCCCAGGTTGCGGGCCATGTTGTACAGGCCAGCCGCGTCTCCCGCTTCATGGGTGGCGACAGCCGCCATCGATGCCTGGTTGAGCGGCATCATCGCCAGGATCTGGCCAAAGCCGCGCAGGATCTGCGAGCCGATGAAGTCGTGCCCGACGCTTTGCGTCGTGAGCGAGATGTCCAGCATGCAGCTGCCGAAGAAACACAACAGCCCCGTGATCACGAGCCAACGACTATCGAACTTGCCAAGCATGCGGGGCAGGATCGGCATCATCAGGAATGCCGGAAGTCCGGAGAGCAGCATGATCGAGCCCGCCTGCTGCGCGTTGTATCCGGCGATGGTGGCGAGGAACTGCGGCAACAGGTAGGACACGCCGTAGAGCCCGGCGCCGACCGTCGAAACAATCAGGATGACGCTGGCGAAGTTCTTGTTGAGCAGCAGCCGCAGCCGTACGATCGGGGTCTTCGCCGTGAACTGGCCAACGACCATCATCAGGATGCCGGCCGCGGAGATGAGCGATAGCCATGTGATCATCGGCGACTCAAGCCAGCGCTCGCGCTGCCCCTCCTCCAGCACCACCGTGAGCGAACTCAGGCCGATGGCCAGCCCCGCGATGCCAAGCCAGTCCGCCTTGACGAACGCCTGCAGGCTCGCGCGCTCCGGCTTCAGGCCGAGATAGAGCAGCGCCACCAGCGCCACCGAGATCGGCAGGTTCAGGAAAAAGCACCAGCGCCAGTCCGCGTTCTCGGTCAGCCAGCCGCCAACCACCGGGCCGAGCAATGGGCCGAGCAGGACGATCAGCCCGAACGCCGACATGCCGATCGGCATCTGGTGCCTGGGCAAGCGCGTGCGGATGATGGTCTGCGCGGTCGGGATCATGGCGCCGCCGGCGAAGCCCTGGCCGATGCGCCCGACGACCATCCCGGCCAGGCTGTGCGATAGCCCGCACATCATCGAGAAGGCGGTAAAGAGGATCGCGTTCCACATCAGGAAGCGCCGCAGCCCGAACACGCGCGTGAGCCACGCGGCGAGCGGGATGATGACGATCTCCGACATCAGGTAGCCCGTGGAGATCCACGTGCCTTCCGTACCCGCGGCACCGATCTGGCCCTGGATCTGCGGCAACGCCGAGTTGGTGATCGAGATATCCAGCGTGGCGAGCAGCGCGCCAAGCGAGCCGGCCGCGACGGCGATCCAGTCGGCGGTGGAGGCGTTGGAGACGTGGGAGGCATTCGGCACTGCTGGCGCGGATGCCGGGTTGCCCCCGGAAACGCCGGCACCGGACCGCAGCGCCTTAGCCACGCGCGACCCCGGCCGGAGCCCGTGCTTGCGTGAATGCCGCGTGGCGCGTATCGACCTCGACCGTCACCGACAGCCCCGGCACCAAGGCCCTGCGCGCCTCGCCCGAGACATCCAGGTGAATACGCACCGGCACGCGCTGCACGATTTTGGTGAAATTGCCCGTGGCGTTCTGGGCGGGCAGCAGGGCGAACTGGGAACCCGTGCCAGGCGACAGGCTTTCGACGGTGCCGTGCAGATCGGTATCCGGCAGTGCGTCGACATGGATCGTCACGGGCTGGCCCGGGAGCATGTGGCCGACCTGCGTTTCCTTGAAGTTGGCGGTCAGGTAGAGGTCCTGAAGCGGCACGATCGTGAGCAGGCGCGTGCCCGGCTGCGCGAACTGCCCGACCCGCACGGCGCGATCCGCGACGCGCCCGGCCAGGGTGCTGCGCACGAACGTATCCTGCAGGTCGAGCTGAGCGCGGCGCGCGCTCGCCTCGGCCACCGCCAGTTGCGCGCGTGCCTGCCGCAGCTTCGCCTGCAGCGTGAGCGTCTGGCTCTGGGCCGCGCGCAGGGCAGCCTCGTTGGCTTGCTGCGTGGTGGCGGCACGTGTCTGCGCGTTGCGCAGCTCAGCGGTGCGCTCCTCCGTCTCGGCGCCCGATTTGACCAGCGGCGCATAGCGATCCACCTGCGATGTCGCGTAGCGCACATTAGCCCGCGCCCCGTCGAGTTCGGCCCTGGCCTGCGCGATATTTGCCTGTTGCTGCGCAAGATCCGCCTCGCTGCGCGCCACGTCGGCCTGGCGCGAGGCAACGGTCGCGGTCGCCTCGTCCAGCGCTGCCTGGTACTGACGGCTATCAAGCCTTGCCAGCGCCTGCCCGACGACGACCGTCTGGTCATCGCGCACCAGGACTTCAGCCACATAGCCGCTCACCTTCGGCGCCACCGTCACGCTGTCGGCCTGCAGGTAGGCGTCATCGGTGGTTTCAATGAAGCGGCCCACCGTCCACCAATGCCCGCCCCAGACCGCCGCCCCCACAAGCACGATGCCAGCCATGGCCAGCAGCACCGTGCGGCGGCGATTGCGCACCGCAGGCTTGACTGGGGCTGACGTGGCTTCGCCTCGCAACAGAGGGTCGGCGGGCGAATCGGCGGGCGCAGCGGTAGACATTGGGGCTCCAAATTATTCCAAGCGGCATAATTATTCCAGTTGGAACAATTGTGTCAAGTGATATATTTCTCCCCTGGCACGATCTCAAGGATGGCGACGACACCCATGGCACGACACCGACCGGCTGCCGAAGGCGGCTACCAGCGCGGCGAGGAAACGCGCCTGCGCATCGTCGAGGCGGCGCTGAGACTCTTCGGGGAACGGGGGTTCGAGGGGGCGTCGACGCGCGACATTGCGAAAGAGGCCGGCGTCAATGCGCCCGCGCTGCAGTACTACTTCGACAACAAGGAAGGGGTCTACATTGCCTGCGTGGAGCATTTCGTCGCACGCGTGTGGGAGCACCTGGCCGCGCCGGTGAGCGCGGCAGAGGCGACATTGGCCAGCCCCAACGCCGACGACTCGGATTTGATTGAGACCTACCTGGCGCTCCAGGGCAGCTTCGTCTCGTTCCTCAACGATTCACCCGAGGCGCGCGACTGGCAGCTCTTCATGGCGCGCGAACGCGCGGGCCTCGGTCCACCGGCTGCGTTCGCGGTGATCGATGAACGCCTCAACCGCCGCTTGTTCCCCGTGACCGCGTCGATCATCGGCCGGCTGACCGGACGCAAGCCGACCGATGAAGTGACCAGGATCCGGACCATCGCGATCGACAGCCAGGTTGCCACGTTCCGCATGCTGCGCCGGCACGTGCTCAGCGCACTGGAATGGGAAACGATAGGGCCGGAACAGATGGCCCAGCTCAGGGCCGTGATACTCGAGCAGACCAGGATGCTGCTGCTGGCCCTCGTCGCTGCGCGCGACGCCGCGCAGCAAGGCGCCGGCCGCGGCTAGGATCCCGTTGCGCTGATTTGTTCGCAAAGTCTGTTGAGGTTGGCGGGGATTGAATCGGCGGCGGTTGCAGTTTTGGTTTGGCATAGTGGCCCGCTGACGCGGGAGTCGCCCTTGTGGGCGGGATTTTCGCTCTTCTAGCTGCTGATGCAGAATAGCGTGAGTGGGCGATGTTTTAGCGCTTCTAGCTGCTGTCGCGGCTGTACGGTGTTGGCCGTTTTAGAACGTGTGAGATGTCACTTTTCTTTACTCGAAAGAAAAGTAACCAAAAGAAAGCGATCCTTGCAGGAGGCTGGCGTGGCGTCATTGGGAATCCCAATGGTTTCGTCGTACGGCCCCGGGTTTTAATGGACTCGTGCCGTTACCGGTTTGAATGGCCACGATACTGCGGATGACGCTGGTTTCGTGGTGAGGCCCCCGGTAGCGGCATCCCTGCTCATTCACCCATCTGCCGGTACCGGTGCGAAGCACCACGATATATCACGCCGTGATGGTTTCGTGGTGGGGTGGGCGCGGTGGTGATGCCATCGGATCTATTCCTCGGTGCCACCGCGCCCACGACGAAAACGAGACGCATGCAACTTCGTGGCCGCCCGCGCCGCGAGCGACAGACGGCTTGAAATTCGTGGTGGTGGCTACCGGTGGGGGCCACCATGAAACCCTGGGCATTGG
>NZ_BAAILO010000536.1:26943-38464 GCF_054589115.1 Cupriavidus sp. 8B
CCGGGCTTCGTAACCCCAATAAGCCAGCCTCCTGCAAGGATCGCTTTCTTTTGGTTACTTTTCTTTACGAGTAAAGAAAAGTGACATCTCACACGTTCTAAAACGGCCAACACCGTACAGCCGCGACAGCAGCTAGAAGCGCTAAAACATCGCCCACTCACGCTATTCTGCATCAGCAGCTAGAAGAGCGAAAATCCCGCCCACAAGGGCGACTCCCGCGTCAGCGGGCCACTATGCCAAACCAAAACTGCAACCGCCGCCGATTCAATTCAATCCTCGCCAAGCGAGGCAGATTTTTCACACTAGCACACCCTATTCCAACTTGATCCCCGCCGACTTGATCAATGGCCCCCACTTGGCCACCTCGGCATCGATGAAACGCGCGAGCGATGCGCTGTCGCCCGCCTCCGGCTGCAGCCCGAGGCCGATCAGCTTGCTGCGCGTCTGCGCATCGGCCAGCACCGCGTTGGCGTCCCGGTTGAGCTGCTCCACGATCTCCGGCGGCGTGCCCGCCGGCGCCATCAGCCCGAACCAGCCGTAACCCACCACGCCGGGATACCCTTGCTCGCCAAACGTGGGCGCGTCCGGATACACCGGCGTGCGCTGCTCGGCGGACACCGCGATCACGCGCAGCTTGCCGGCCTTGATGAATGGCAGCGCGGTGGTGATGGCGGTCAGCGTGGCGTCCACCCGGCCTGCAAGCAATTCGGTGTAGGCCGTGGAGTCGCCGCGGTAATGCACGTTGAGGCCTTTGAATTTCGTCTGGGCGGCGAAGAGCTCGGCAGTCAGGTGCGGCCCCGAGCCGATGCCCGGCGAGGCGAAGGTCACGCCGTCCTTCTTCTCGCGCGCCATGCGCACGAAATCCGCCACCGTGCGCACTGGCGAATCGGCGTTGACGATCAGGAATAACGGCCCGAGCACGCGCGGCCCTACTGCCACGAAGTCCTTGTGGATGTCGTAACGCTGGGATAGCCCCGCCGCCGCATTGATGGCAAACGGCGCCGCCGCCCACAACAGCGTGTAGCCGTCCGGCGTGGCGCGCGCGATCTGCTCGTTGGCCACGCGCGTGCCAGCGCCGGGCTTGTTCTCCACCACGAACTGCTGCTTGTACTTGCGGCTGAGCCCCTCGCTGAGCAGGCGCGCCGAGATGTCGTTGGAGCCGCCCGGGCCGTAGGGCGAGACCAGGCGTACCGGGCGCGACGGATACGCCTCGGCATGCGCAGGCGCCAGCGCGCCGCCGGCCACGGCCAACAGCACGGCGTTGCCGGCCAGGCGGAGCACTTGCCTGCGCTTTTGCGAGTTCAGTGTCATGACGGCTCCTTGACCAAAGCTTGCGCGCCCGCCAGCGGGCGGATCGGCGGATAGGCAAAGGTCTTGTCGAGATGCGCGGGCTGGGGCACGTAGAGACGCAGCGTCACGTAGAACGGGCCCGCGGGCGCGGGCAGCCAGTTGCCCTCGTCCGCGGCATCGGCCGGCGGCGTGGCCGACAGGCGCAGCCGCAGGCTGCCATCCGGCGCGTAGCGCAGGCTCGGCGAGCGGTCGCCCAGCGAGTAGCGCCCGAGCACGTTATCCACCAGCATGCAGTCGGCCTTGCTGTACATGGTGAGCGACCAGAACGCGCCTACCTGCGGCAGCGCATCGGCGGCGAAGGCCAGCTCGTAGCCAACGCGGCCGTCGAGCGGCGCGCCCTCGCTGTCGCGGTCGGCCATGACATACATCGCCTCTTCCACGCCGAGCGCGCCGATATAGTTGCGCGCCACCAGCGCGCGCTCGGCGAAACGCGTGCCGAACGATGCGCGGATTTCCACCGGCAGGGTCCAGCCGCCGCCAAGGTCGGACGGCAGCGGCGTTGCCAGTTCGGCGAGCACTTCCTGGATGCCGGCGCCCAGGCGCGCGAGCGCTTCGCGGTCAAGCGCGGCGGCATCGCAATCCGCGCCGATGCCCAAAGGCGCAAAGCCTGCCACCAGCCCGGCCTCTGCCTGCGGCGGCGGGTTCTCGCGCAACGCCTGGTTGACCACCTCGGCATAGCGGCGCGGATCGCCCAGATGCTCGCCGGGCTGCATGCCGACATCGAAGGCCCGCGCAGCCGGCCCGCCCGCCAGCGTGCTCAGGCGGAACTGGTCCTGCAGCGCGTGCACGGCCGGCAGGTCGGCCTCGCCATTCACCAGCACGCGGCCAAGCAGCCACACCGCATCCGTGGGACAGGCGATGGCGGTGGCACCTGCGGGCACTTCGCCCTGCCAGCGCGGGCCGTGCAGCAAGAAGCGTGCGCGCCCGTTGCCGGTGGTTCGGGTGCCGATATAGCCGAAGGGGTTGGTATAGAAGTCGAGCAGGCCGAGCACGTAGTAGCGGCCGGCACTGTCGGGCACATCGAGCAGCAGCGGCCCTTGCGACAAGTCCATCCAGGCGTTGCTGTAGAGCGTGTCGTTATTGGGCGTGACCACCTGGCGATGCTGCGGGCCGAGCAGCTGGCGCGTGTGGATGAAATGATTGATCCAGCGCACCGGGGCATCGGGCTGCTGGGCGGCAAACTCGCCGGCGCTGTTGCGGCGCAGGCAGGTGGCGGCACGCATGCGCGCCATTTCATAAAGGGGCAGCGTGTAGCGGATGGCGTCGTGGGCCAGCGCGGCGGATACGGTCTGGGGCATGGTGGCTTCCATAGCTTGGTTGGCTCAATCGACGCGGCGCACGGCCGGGATGGTGTACTGGCCGTCCAGGAAAGACTGCGCGGGATGGTAGAGCCGCAAGATCAGGTAGAACGAGCCGGCGGGCGCGGGCAGCCAGTTTTCCTGCTGCTGCGCTCGCGCGTGCGAGATCGGAATCACCAGGCTGCCATCGGCATCCATGCGCAAGCCCGGCGTGCGGTCGCCTACGGCGTAGCGGCCGATCTCGTTGGCGCTGAAGTAGCGATCCTCGCCGTACAGCGACACCGACCAGAACGCTTGCGCGGGCGGCAGCATGCCGGGCGCGAAGCGCAGCTCGTAACGGTGGCGGCCATCGAGCGGCGCGCCATCCGCATCGAAATCGGCCATGGCGTAGATCGCCTCGTCCGCGCGCAGGGCGCCCAGGCCCTTCATCGCGGTGCAGGCGCGTTGCAGCCAGTCGTCGCCATACCTGCCCAGCTTCAGGCTGTAGCCCCAGCTCTTGCGGCCCTGGCTGCGGGTATGGGCCTCGATCACCGCCATGCCTTGCGCGTAGGCGCTTTCCAGCCCGGCCACGACGGCCGGGCGCAACGCCGCGAAATCGATCTCGTCTTCCAGCCGGATGCCGGCCTTGCGCAGCAGCGTCAGGATGCCCAGCTCTTCGGCCGCCGGCGGGAACTCGCGCAGCGCGTTGAAGAGGTTGTGGAAGAAATCCAGCGCAGGCCGGCCGCTGTCGCTCCACTGGTCCACGCAGCGCGGGCGCGCCGCGCCCGGCGTGCGGCTCAGCGCGAAGCCTTGCTCGAAGGCACGCGCCACCGCCAGGTCATCCGGCCCCTGCACCAGCACGCGGCCGAGCAGCCAGACCAGCGAGCTAGGGCATGACACCGCATGCGCGCCGCTGGCCGTCTGGCCAGGGCCGACCAGCTCGATCTCGCCGCCTTCTGCGGCGACATTGCGCGGGCCCAAGTTCTCGAAGTTGTTGGTGTGAACGTCGAGCAGCTCGATCACGTAGTAGCGGCCCGCATCGGGCAGGGGCGGAATGCGCAGCGTCACCGGGCCATCCGCCAGGTTGACCCAGCCGCAGAAATACAGCAGGTCGTTGGCCGGGGTGACAATGTCGCGGTCCTCGTGCGTCCACTGGCGCTCGCTGGCGGACAACGCATTCATCGGCGCGCGGCCATAGCCGGTGGCCGCCGCGACCGACGTCTGCAGGCGGCAGGTGCGTAGCGTCTCGATGAGCGCGTAGCCGTAGATCACCAGCGGCATTGCTGCGCCGGCGACCAGCGCCTGCTGGGGGCTCGCGTGCGTGGCAGCGGCAAGCGTGGGGGCGGCGGGAGAATTCATGTTCATGTGCGTGGCTCCTGGCGAAAATAGGCGGGATTATTCGAGGGCGGCGCCACTCGACTTGACAAGGACAGCCCAGGTGCGGACGTCGTCCTGCATCTGGGCGGCAAAGGCGGCGCGCGGCTGCGGGGTGAAGCGCATGCCCAGCGTCGCGGCCTGCGCCTGCAGGGCAGGCTCGGCCATGATGGCGTCGACGGCATGCTCGAGACGATCGAGGATGGCAGCAGGCGTGCGCGCCGGCGCGAACAGCGCGTACCAGCTGTCGATGCGAAACGGCACGCCGGACTCGGCAAAGGTAGGCACATCGGGCAGCGCCACCGAGCGCTCCGAGCCGGTGACCGCCAGCGCCCTGACCTTGCCGCTGCGGATCAACGGCAAGGTGCCGGCCAGGTCGGACATGGCCACAGGCAACGTGCCGCCCATCACATCGGTCAGCATCGGGCTCACGCCTTTGTAGGGAATGTGGCGCAGGTGAATGCCGCTGCTCACGTTCAGGCTCTCGCCGGCCAGGTGGCCGCCCGAGCCGGGGCCCCAGGAGCCGTAGGCCAGGTCGGCGCCGGGACGCTTGGCGGCCGCGATCAGCGCGGGCAGGTCCTTGCCCGTGAAAGCAGGTCCCGCCACCAGCACGTTGCCGCCGTAGGCCAGCCGGCCCACCGGCACGAAATCGCGCACGGGGTCATAGGGCAGCCGGGGAAAGATCGCGGGTGCGATGGCGTGCGTGGCGGAGATGCCGAGCAACAGCGTGTAGCCGTCCGGCGCCGCGCGCGCGACCTGGGCCGAGCCGATGGTGCCGGTGGCGCCCGCCACGTTTTCCACCAGCACCGTGCCGCCCAGCGCGGTCGACAACCTGGCGGCCACCAGCCGGCCGACGACGTCGGTGCCGCCGCCCGGCGGAAAGGGCACCACCAGGCGGATCGGCTTGTCGGGGTACTTTGCGGCTTGCGGTGGCGCGGCGCGCACCGATGTGGCCGCCAGCGCCGTCAGCATGACGAGGGCGAGAGCGCCTGCCGCTGGCGCGCACGTGGTCCTTGCAGCTTGCAAATGCATGATGCTTGTCTCCAGTTGTTGTTGCCCATCCGCGCGTCCGGTCTGCGCCGGCATGTGGTGGCGCGGTGGGGCCAAGCGTCTTTGCTATGCCATCTGGTTCATGCTGGTCCGCCCGCCGGCAGCAAGGTGATTACGGCGTCCGCCGCCACCGCGCCCTCGGCGCCGATGATGAACGGGTTGATTTCCAGCGTATCGAGCCGTGGCCCGAGCGCGGCGGCCACCTTCGACACCCGCACCAGCAAATCGGCGGCCTGTGCCAGCGGCAGCACCGGGTTGCCGCGATGGCCGGCGAACAGCACCGCGGCGCGGCTCTTGTCCAGCATGGCGCGGGCGCGCTCAGGCGACAGCGGCGCCAGCCCGAAGGCCATCTGCCCGAAGATCTCCACGGCGGTGCCGCCGATGCCGGCCAATACCACCAGCCCGAACACCGGATCGCGCCGCACGCCCACCATCAGCTCGCCCCAGCCACGCACCATGCGGGCCACCAGCACGCCTTCGAAGGGCAGGCTGGCATCGGCCCGGGCCAGCGCCGCCTGCATCGCGGCAAAGGCCTTGCGCACCGCGGCGTCGTCCGTCAGGTTGAGAGCCACGCCGCCTACGTCGCTTTTGTGCAGCACCTGTGCCGAGCACAGCTTGACGGCGACCGGGTAGCCGATGCGCTGCGCCAGGGCTACTGCCTCATCGGCGTCGCGCGCCAGGCCGTGCGCGGCCACCGGTACGCCAGCGTCCGCCAGCAGGCGCATGGCGTCGAACTCGGACAGCGCGCGGGCATCGTCAGGCACATCGCGCAGGAGCGCTGCGGCGGGCGCGGCGGCCTCTGCTGCCGGCGTGCTCACGGCAGCGGCTTCCAATGCTGCCGCGCGCGCCAGCGCGGCCACCGCCTCGATGGCGTGGGCCGGCTCGCGGAACACCAGGCAGCCATGCGCCTCCAGCCACGCGCGCT
Organism: Cupriavidus sp. 8B; assembly: GCF_054589115.1. Lineage (NCBI taxonomy): Bacteria > Pseudomonadati > Pseudomonadota > Betaproteobacteria > Burkholderiales > Burkholderiaceae > Cupriavidus > Cupriavidus sp. 8B. The sequence continues at coordinate 32,920 of NZ_BAAILO010000536.1, forward strand.
TGTCGGCGTCGACCACGCCGGACAGCAGCAGCGGCGCGGCGCGCTTGTCCTCATGCAGCGCGCCGATGGTGCGCTGCAGTTCTTCCCACAGGCGCGGCGCATTGGCGCCGCCGGCGAGGAAGGCCACCACGCTGCCGTACTCGCCGCAGGTAGCCACGCCGGCCATCGCGTCGAGCAGCACGGCGGGCTGGGCCACCACCTGCCCCGTCACGTCGATCGGGTTGGCGGTGCTGGCAAAGGGAATGCTCGTGCGCAGCGCCTTGGCGGCGGCCGCGGGCATGGGCGGCATGGGCATGCCGAGCTCTTCGGCGCGATCGGCCATCATGATGCCGACGCCGCCGGACACCGTGACGATAGCCACCGGCGCCACCGCATCGGCAATCCATCCGCTCGGGCTGTCCCAGCGCGCCGGACGGCGCCCGCGCGACAGCGTGTAGCCGAGGCGGAAGAAATCTTCGAGCGTATGGGCGCGATGCACGCCGTACTCGTCGAACACCGCTTGATACACCGCGTCCTCGCCAGCCAGGCTCGCCGTGTGCGACTGCGCAGAACGCGCGCCTGCCTCGGTGGTGCCCACCTTGGTGATCACCACCGGCTTGCCGGCGGCGCGCGCGGCGGCCAGCGCCTGGCGCAGGCGCTGGCCATCGCGGCAGCCTTCCATATACGCCAGGATCACGCGGGTATCTTCATCCTGCGCCATCCACTCGATCACATCGGCCACCTGCAGGCCGGCCTCGTTGCCGGTGGTCACCCAATGGCTCAGGCCCAGCCCGGCCTCGCGCGCCAGCGCGAAGGCGTAGGCGCCAAACGCGCCGCTCTGGCTGACCAGCCCCACGTCGCCCGCAGGCGGCACGCCAGTCAGCGGGATCGGCGAGAAGGTGGCAAACATGCGCGCGCGCAGATTCATCACGCCCAGGCAGTTAGGGCCGAGCAGGGCCACGCCGTGCCGGCGCGCGCTCTCGGCCAGCGCCACTTGCATGGCCAGGCCCTCGTCGCCCACCTCGGCAAAGCCCGAGGTGAAGAAGATCGCGGCGCGCGTGCCGTTCTGTGCCAGTTGCGCCATCACGGATTCCGTCGCCACCGCCGGCACTGCCACGATGGCCAGGTCGACGCGCTCGCCGATGGCGGCTAGCGTCGGGTAAGCGGGCAAGCCCTGGATCTCGCTGGCGGTGGGATGCACGGGATAGATGTGCCCGGCGTAGCCAAGCTCGCGCAGCAGGCGAATCGGCATGCCGCCCACCTTCTCGGGCTGCGTGGACGCGCCGATGACCGCGACCGAACGCGGTTTCAGCAGGGAATCTAGGCTGGGCATGGCATTGTCTCCGGATTGCCTTGAATGCTTGTTTTGGTTGCGCCTGTGCCGGCGCTGCGCGTGTGGCTTCGTGTCTGGCTTCGTGTGTGGCTTCGTGTGCCTTGCCATGCGGGCCAGGCTATTGCCGCAGGCCCGCCATGGATTCGATGGCGCGGGTCATCTCCATCAGCAGCGGCGCGATCTTCTTCTCCAGCATGCCGCGCCGCACCTGCGAACCGGCGATGGCGCAGTTGAACAGCAGCGGGCGGTTCAGGTAGACGATGCGCGAGTACACGCCCACGCCATGCACGCCGCTGCCGGCGTCGCCTTCATTGATGGCAAAGCCACGCTTGGGGTAATGCGCCACGTTGTGGCAGATGGTGTCGTAGCAGGCGGCGTATTCCTCGGCACGTTCGCGCCGCGCGGCCTGCATCAGTTGCTCGAACTCGATCTTGGAGAGCGTGCACAGGAAGGCACGGCCCATCGCCGTGCTCAGCACCGAGCGCACCGCGCCCACGCCGGGGCGCGCCGCCGTGCCCTCGTGATGCGTGCAGCTCTGCAGGTAGGTCACGTCCAACCGGTGCGCCACGCCCATCGATACCGCGCCTTCGATGCGATCGGCCAGCGCCTGCATCAGCGGGCGTGCCACATGGCGCACCTGCAGCCCGGCCAGGTAGGGATAACCCAGGGCCAGCACCTGGGCGCCGACGAAGTATTTGTCGAGCTTGGGGTCCCAATCCAGGTAGCCCAGCTCGAACAGCGTGCGGCAGATGCGCGACACCGTGGCGCGCGGCATCTGCAAGCGCTCGGAAAGCTCGCCGTTGCCGAGCGGGCGCGGCTCGTCGATGAAGCAGCGCAGCAAGGCAAAGCCCTTGGCCAGCAAGCCACCGAAGGACGGATCCTCCTTCCTGCGCTCGGCTATGAATTGTTCGACCGGCGTGTTCATCTTGTCTCCTTGCACCCCAGTGTGGGTGGCCTATTTTTCTGTGTCAAAGAACGGAATGTATTTCCATATATTGGAAATGTAGACCGTTTCTTGACGAAACGCCGTGGTAACCATATGGTTCACAAAACCGAATCAGAATTCGCATACGGAATTACCATGCCCCTCTCGTCTTCTGCAGCGTCTCCCGCCAAGCCATCCAAGGGGACCTCCGCATTCCCCACCGTAGCGACTCCCTCGATCCTGCAGCCCCCGCGCCAACGCCGTGCGCGCGAGACCGAGCAGGCGCTGCTGGACGCGGGCCGCGAACTGCTGGCGCAGCGGGATTTCTCCGCGGTTTCGGTCGCCCAGATCGCGTCCGCCTGCGAAGTGTCCGTCGGGGCTTTCTACGGCCGCTTCCGCGACAAGCAGGCGTTCTTCGAGTCCCTGCGCGCGCTGGTGATGCAGGAAACAGGAGACTCCGTGGCGCGCTACCTGCGCGTGGAGCGCTGGGAAGACGTGCCCACCGACGTGATGCTGGAAAAGACCATGCGCTACGTGGTGCTCGGCTGCCACGCCAACCGCGGCGTGATCAAGGCATCGCTCAAGCACGCCTCCAACCGCCCGGAAGAATGGCTGCCGCACCGCGAAAGCGGGGAGGCCGTGGTGGAACGCATGGTGGCGCTGCTGGTGCCGCGCATGACTGTGCCGCCGGAGCAGGCGGAGATGCGCGTGCGCTTTGCCATGCAGGCGGTGTTCAGCATCGTGGTCAACGCCATCCTCAACGACGCCGGCCCGCTGCCGCTCGATGACGAACGGCTGCCCGGCGAGATGACCCGGCTGGTGGCCGGCTACCTGGCGATGCCGGCCTGACGCCGGCCTGATGCCATCATGTCGCAACGCGCGGTCCCGCGCGTTTTTCCCCGTCTTATAGCCTGACCCCATATCGGCGCGCGCATTGCGCTCGGAGCGCGCGCCGGATCCTATAAAACACCGAGGAGACAAAACATGACAATACGCAGCCCGTCCTGCGGGAAGGCGGCCGTCCTGCTGGCCTGCGCCTGCGCGGCACTGCTGCCGCTGGCAGCCCAGGCGCAAGCCAGCTACCCCACCAAGCCCCTGCACCTGATCGCGCCCTACCCGGCCGGCGGCCTGACCGACACGCTCTCTCGCACGCTGGCCGAAGGCCTGGGCAAACGGCTGGGACAAACCGTGGTGGTGGAGAACAAAGGCGGCGCCGGCGGCATCATCGGCACCGACTATGTGGCCAAGTCCGCGCCCGATGGCTACACGCTGCTGCTGACCATCCCCGGCCCCATCACCGCCAACCTCGCCCTCTACAAGAAGCTGCCCTACGACCCGCGCACCGACCTGCGCCAGGTGTCCGACATCGCCATGGCACGCACGGTGCTTGCCGTCAACGGCACGCTGCCGGTGAAGACCATGGCGGAACTGATCGCCTATGCCAGGAAGGAACCCGGCAAGCTGCGCATGGGCTCATGGGGCCCGGGCACGCAGCCGCACACCATCCAGGCCTATCTCGACAAGACCTATGGCATCGATATCCTGCACGTGCCCTATCGCGGCGAAGGCCCGATGGTGAGCGACCTGCTGGCCGGCCAGGTCAACATGACGGTTGGCTCGGTGACCTCGCTCAAGCAGCACTTCGCCAGCGGCAAGCTGCGAGCGCTCGCCGTCACCGGCACCCGGCGCGCCAAGGCCCTGCCCGACGTGCCGACCTTTGCCGAAGCCGGCTATCCCGACGAGCCGTACAAGCTGACCGGCCCCATCACGCTGCTGGTCCCGGCGCGTACGCCCAACGACATCGTCGAGCGCCTGGGCCGCGAGGTGAGCGCACTGGTGAAGACGCCGCAGACCAGCCAGCGCATCGAGGACATGGGCGCGGAGCCGATCGGCAACTTGCCGGCAGAAGCCGTGACCGCCTACAAGGCCTACCTGCCGGGCGTGCTCAAGCTGACCGCGGATACGGGCGTGACGCTGGACTGAGGCTGGACTGAGGCTGGACCTGTGCTGGAATGCGGCTGCCGCGCCGCAGCGGGGTAATGCAGCGCGGAAATAGCCGCTATGAATCCGCCGCGGCTTAGCTTGGCCGCCGCGGCCGGCGCTCATACAATGGCAGCACCCCGCGCGGCGCACCCGCGTTCGCGCGCCGATTCCCGTTCTACCGCTTCCCGGGTGCCTACCGGCGCCGACATCACGCATGGCAACGCTCTTCCTGGTACGGCACGGTCAAGCCTCTTTCGGCGCCGCCAACTACGACTGCCTCTCTGACACCGGCCGGCAACAGGCCCGCTGGCTGGGCGAGTATTTCCGCGAGCGCGGCGTCTCGTTCAAACGCGTGGTTGCGGGCTCGCTGGTGCGCCAGCAGGACACCGCGCTGGAGATCCTGGCCGGCATGGGGGCCGGCGATATGCCGGTCGCGACAGCCTCGGGCGCGGTCACGACGGGCATCGAGACCCACCTCGGCCTGAACGAATACGATGGCGAAGCGCTGTATCGCAGCCATACCGGCGGCGCGGATCATCGCGCGCACCAGAACTCGGATTACAACGACTACTGGCGCACGTTCCGCGCGGCCTATCAGGCCTGGACGCTGGATCAACTGGTTGGCATGCCTGAGTCGTGGGCGGAGTTTGGCGGGCGGATCCGCGCCGGCCTGGCGCATGCTACTGAGGGGGCTGCGCGGGAAGATGCGGTGTTGGTGGTGAGTTCGGGTGGGGCTATCGGGCGGGCGACGGCGGACTTGCTGGGTGCGCCGGCGCAGACTGCGATCGAGTTGAACCTGCAGTTTCGGAATACAGCTTTTTGCGAGATTATTTCTGGGCGCGGGACTCAGCGGTTGCTTAGTTTTAATAGTTTGCCGCATTTGGATCTGGTTGATCGGCGGCATGCTATTACGTTTGCTTGAGTGCGAGTGAGCCAAGGACAGAACAATTTGCTCTTGCTGTTGGGGTTGGTGTTTTTTTGATCGGCGTTGGCTTTTGCACCCAAGTGCCGTACGACATCCCCCTGCGGGGGCTGCCGGTCACTCTTCTTTGCGCGGCAAAGAAGACTAACGAGAAGAAAGCCGCCCTGCCGGGGGCAGAGCAATAAGGCTGTTTTTGCCTCTGTGGTTGCGTCGTACGGCCCCGAGTGTTGGCTGGCGTGTCCTACCGGCCTGGAGGTCATCGCAACTGCATGACCCATGGGTTTCGTGGTGGGGCCCCCGACCTCGCGTGCGGTGCGCGTTCGGCCATCTGCCGTTCGCGGCGCGAGGGGCTGCGCCGTTTCGGGTGTGGCTGGTTTCGTGGTTTTGTCTCGGAGGGCAAGCG
>NZ_BAAILO010000536.1:38654-43656 GCF_054589115.1 Cupriavidus sp. 8B
CTCAAATGGCCGGGCGTTCGCCGCCAGAGACAAAACCACGAAACCAGTAACGTGGGCTGCATCGCGGCCCTCCGCACCGCGAACGGCAGATGGCCGAACGCTCACCGCGCAAAGCGATCAGGGGCACCACCACGTAACCATTGGGTCATGCAATTACGATGCCCTTTGAGTCGGTAAGGCACGCCAGCCAACACTCAGGGCCGTACGACGCAACCATCGAGGCCCAAACAGCCTTATTGCTCTGCCCCCGGCAGGGCGGCTTTCTTCTCGTTAGTCTTCTTTGCCGCGCAAAGAAGAGTGACCGGCAGCCCCCGCAGGGGGATGTCGTATGGCTCTTGGGTCCAAAACCCAACGCCGCAACAAATGCAGCGAAGGCAACCCAAAAACCACAACCCTACAGCCTCTCAACAATAGTCACATTAGCCATCCCCCCACCTTCACACATCGTCTGCAACCCATACCGCTTGCCCTGCGCATGCAGCGCATGCACAAGCGTAGTCATCAGCTTAGCCCCCGATCCACCAAGCGGATGCCCCAACGCAATGGCGCCGCCATTCACGTTCATGCGCGCCGGATCCGCGCCCGTGGTCTGCAGCCACGCCAGCGGCACCGGCGCAAAGGCTTCATTGATCTCGAACAGGTCGATATCGCCGATCTTCATGCCGGCCTTCTCCAGCGCCCGCAGCGTTGCCGGCAACGGCGCTTCCAGCATGATCACGGGATCATGGCCCAGCACCGACATATGGTGGATGCGTGCCAGCGGCTTGACGCCCAGCTTCTTCAGGCCGGCTTCGTTGACCACCATCAGCCCGGCCGCGCCATCGCAGATCTGGCTGGCGCTGGCGGCGGTAACGGTACCGCCTTCCTCGATCAGCTTGACGCTGGAGATGGACTCCAGGCTGGCTTCAAAGCGGATGCCTTCGTCCACCGTATGCAGCTCGCCGTTGGTGCTGCCGTCCGCGGCGCGCACGGCCACCGGCACGATCTCATCCTTGAAGCGCCCGGCCTGCGTGGCGGCGATGGCGCGGCGGTGGCTTTCCAGCGCGTAGCGGTCCAGGTCGTCCCGCGTGAGGCCGTACTTGCGCGACATCATCTCGGCGCCGGTGAACTGGCTGAACTTCACGCCGGGATAGCGCTCCTGCATGGCCGGGCTCATCGAGCTGCCGAAGCCGTGCTTGAACGGCAGCGTGGAGGGCAGGCCCATCGGCACGCGCGTCATGCTTTCCACGCCGGCTGCGATCACGATGTCCATGGTGCCGGACATCACCGCCTGCGCGGCGAAGTGCAGGGCCTGTTGCGACGAGCCGCACTGGCGGTCGACCGAGGTGCCGGGCACGCTCTCAGGCAGCTTTGATGCCAGCACGGCATTGCGCGCCACGTTGCCGGCCTGCTCGCCCGCCTGGCCCACGCAGCCCATGATCACGTCGTCGATCAGTGCCGGATCCGCGCCGCTGCGCGCAACCAGCGCGTTCAGGACCTGCGCGGCGAGATCCGCCGGATGCCAGCCTGCCAGCTTGCCGCCCTTGCGCCCGCCCGCGGTGCGCGCGGCCGCTACGATGTATGCCTCTGCCATGTCGTCTCCTCTTGTCGTTCCGGGGCGAACCCGCCCGTGATGGCCGCGTGCCGGGAAGGGCACGGCAAGCCTTGCTATCCTGTTGCGGATTCTGGCGCAGCAGCGGGGCGCCCGGCGTCGTCGGAAGCGACGATTGCGCGGCGCTGCCGGCGCCCCAGGCGGCGGCGGCTGCCCATCAGGTGCGCGGCGTGAGCACCGAGAAGATGGCGGTGGCGCGCAACAGGCAGCGCTCCCCGGCCATCAGGCGGCAACTGCCGAAGCGCAGCCGCGAGCCCAGCTTGTCGAACTCGACGTGCGCCTCCACCCAGTCGCCCACGCGCGCGGCATCGAAGTAATCCATGCTGAGGCTGACCGTCACCGCCGGCTGCTTGCGATCGGTCTCCAGCGCCATCATCATGCCGATGGCGGTGTCGGCCAGCGTGGCCAGCATGCCGCCGTGCGGGATGCCCAGCGGGTTGAGGTGATGCGGCCCGATGCGGATGGCCACGACCCGCCGCTCGCGGTCCACGTAGATCTGCCCGAAATGCTCGAGGAAGCCTTTTGCGCCGCGCAGGGCGACAAAGCCCGGCGGGGCCGCCTCGGTCTCCCCTGCACCCGAGCCGGCATCGGAAGGTTGATTGGCTTCTGCCATGGGTGCGCCGCCTCAGCCCGCGAAGTAGCGCGAGGCCACCCCGAGCTGCTCGCGGCATTCGGCCACCATGCGCTCGATCAGCTCGGCGCAGGTCGGGATGTCGTCGATCAGGCCCACGCACTGGCCGGCGCTGATGATGCCGCCATCGGTCTCGCCGGCGGCGAGCGCGGCCTTGCCGCGTACACCCGCCACCAGGTGCTTGACGTCCTCGAACTGGGCGCCGCCCGGCTGGCGCTCGATGGTGACAACCTCGTCGGAGATGGCGTTCTTCAGCACGCGCGCGGTGTTGTGCAGCGTGCGGAAGATCAGGTTGGTGTCGCGCTCGCTGGCGTCCACCAGGGCCTGCTTGACGTTGTGGTGGATCGGTGCCTCGCGCGTGGCGCAAAAGCGCGTGCCCATGTTGATGCCCTCCGCGCCCAGCACCAGCGCCGCCGCCATGCCGCGCCCGTCGGCAATGCCGCCCGAGGCGATCACCGGGATGCCCAGCCGGCGCGCGGCCAGCGGGATCAGCACCATGCCGGGGACGTCGTCCTCGCCGGGGTGGCCAGCGCACTCGAAACCGTCGATGGACACCGCGTCCACGCCCAGGCGCTCGGCCGACAGCGCATGGCGGATCGCCACGCACTTGTGGATCACCTTGATGCCGGCCGCCTTGGCGCGCGCGATGTGCTCCTTGGGGTTGTTGCCCGCGGTCTCCAGCACCTTGATGCCGCTCTCGATGATCACGTCGAGGTAGCGGGCGTAAGGCGGCGGATTGATGGAGGGCAGCAGCGTCAGGTTGACGCCGAAGGGCCGGTCGGTCAGCTCGCGGGTGCGGCGGATCTCCGCGTCCAGCGCCTCCGGGGTAGGCTGGGTCAGCGCCGTCAGCACGCCAAGCCCGCCGGCATTGGACACCGCGGCGGCCATCTCGGCGTAGCCAACCCACTGCATGCCGCCCTGGATGATGGGGTAGCGGGTGCCCAGCAATTCGGTAATGCGCGTCTTCATGATGTTCCTTCTGGCTTCTGGTCTTTGTGTTCTATGCTCGGTCTTCTGCCTGGCTCAGGTCGCCAGGCGTCCTGGCGCCAGTCTACGGCGCGGCCGCCCTGCCTACCTCGTCGGAATCGACGATTGCAGGCGCCCGATTCTGCACTACCTTACCCACACCCCTTTCGAGAGAGCCAAGGCCAGTCATGAGCACCCCGAACCCAGCCGTTCCCCCCAGCTTCGAGACCCTGCAATACGCCGTCGACAAGGGCGTCGCCACCATCACCTTGCATCGCCCGGAAAAGCTCAACGCCTTTACCCCGCGCATGATGCAGGACCTGATCGACGCCTTCGACGCCACCGACGCCGACGACAACGTCCGCGCGGTGATCGTCACCGGCTCCGGACGCGCCTTCTGCGCCGGCGCCGACCTGTCCTCCGGCGGCTCCACCTTTGACTACGAAAAGCGCTACGGCGCCAGCAAGGAAGCCGCCCACCGCGACGGCGGCGGGCGCGTGGCGCTGCGCATCTTCCGCAGCCTCAAGCCGGTGATCGCGGCGGTCAACGGCCCGGCGGTGGGCATCGGCGTGACCATGCAGCTGCCCATGGATATCCGCCTGGCATCTACCGACGCCAAGTTCGGCTTTGTGTTCGCGCGCCGCGGCATCACGCCCGAGGCGGCATCGTCGTGGTTCCTGTCGCGCGTGGTGGGTATCTCGACCGCGCTGGAATGGTGCTACACCGGGCGCGTGTTCTCGGCGCAGGAGGCGCTGGAGCGCGGGCTGGTGCGCTCGCTGCACGCGCCCGAGGACCTGCTGCCGGCCGCGCAGGCGCTGGCCCGCGAGATCGCGGACAACGCCGCGCCGGTATCGGTGGCCATCTCGCGCCAGCTGATCTGGCGCATGGCCGGCGCCAGCCACCCGATGGAGGCGCACCGCCTGGACAGCCGCGCGATCCAGTCGCGCGGCCAGTCGGCCGACGTCAAGGAGGGGGTGAGCGCCTTCCTGGAAAAGCGCCCGGCCAGCTTCCCCGAGCGCGTGTCGCAGGACATGCCGGACTTCTTCGACTGGGGCAACGAGCCACCCTTTATCTGATCCCCCGCTGATCCCCCCGCTACGCCATCACCCATGCCCCCAAGGAGAGCAGCGTGAAAGTCAGCACCGCAGTCCAGACCCGCAAATCGGTGCGGGGCTTCCTGCCCACGCCGGTGGCGCCCGAGATCATCCGCGACGTGCTGGAGCAGGCGGCGCGGGCACCGTCCGGCGGCAACCTGCAACCATGGCATATCCACGTGGTGGGCGGCGAGCCGCTGGAGCGGCTCAAGGCCACCATGCGCGAGCGCGTCGCCGGCGCGCCCGGTGGCGAGAAGGCCGAATACGACATCTACCCGCGCGAGCTGGTTTCGCCTTACCGCGAACGCCGCTTCCAGGTGGGGGAGGATCTCTACCGCTGCCTGGGCATCCCGCGCGAGAACAAGCGTGCCCGCCTTGCCCAGTTCGCCAACAACTTCACCTTCTTCGGTGCGCCGCTGGCCCTGTTCTGCAGCGTAGATCGCCGCATGGGGCCGCCGCAATGGTCGGATCTCGGCATGTACCTGCAGACCGTGATGCTGCTGCTGCGCGAACACGGCCTGGACAGCTGCGCGCAGGAGTGCTGGGCGATCTACCCGGAAACCATCTCGGGCTTTCTCTCCATCCCGGCCGAGCGCATGCTGTTTACCGGCATGGCGATCGGCTATGAAGACACGGAAGCCACAGTCAACCAGTTGCGCGCCGCGCGCGCGCCGCTGGCGGAGTTCACCGAGTTCATCGGTATCTGAAGCCCGCGCGGGC
>NZ_BAAILO010000536.1:43743-49643 GCF_054589115.1 Cupriavidus sp. 8B
CGACTATGCCGATTTCGTCATCGCTACTGGGGGAAAGCGACAAGTCAACGGCGGGCGGCCATGCCACGCTGTGGGGATCGTCCACACTTGGCCCCCACAGGCAGATCCGCCATGCGTCCGAGCGTCACTTCCCCCTCCGTCACCTCCGCCACCTCCACCATCTCCTCCCCGCGGTCTTCCACCCTCGCCAGCCGGCCGATCAAGGTGATCGACTCCCACACCGGCGGCGAGCCCACCCGCCTGGTCATCGACGGTTTTCCCGATCTCGGCGATGGCAGCATGGCGGCACGGCTGGACCGGCTCGCGCGCGAACACGACCGCTGGCGCACCGCCACCGTGCTTGAGCCGCGCGGCAGCGACGTGATGGTCGGCGCGCTGCTGTGCCCGCCGGTTTCCGCCGATGCCTGCGCGGGCGTGATCTTCTTCAACAACAGCGGCTACCTGGGCATGTGCGGCCATGGCACCATCGGGCTGGTCGCCTCGCTGGCGCACCTCGGGCGCATTGGCCCGGGCCGGCACAAGATCGACACGCCGGTGGGCAGCGTGGAGACGACGCTGCATGAAGATGGCTCGGTCAGCGTGCGCAATGTGCCCGCGTGGCGCCACCGGCAAGCGGTGGCCGTCGACGTGCCAGGTCATGGCCCGGTCATCGGGGATGTTGCGTGGGGCGGCAACTGGTTCTTCCTGTGCGAAGACCATGGCCAGCGCATCGCCCGCGACAATCTCGATACGCTGACCACCTTCGCATGGGCCGTGCGGCAAGCGCTCGAGCACGCGGGCATTGCCGCCGAGAACGGGGCGCCGATCGACCATATCGAATTGTTCGGTGCCCCGGAAGACGCCGATGAAGCCGACAGCCGCAATTTCGTGCTGTGCCCCGGCAAGGCCTATGACCGCTCGCCCTGCGGCACCGGCACCAGCGCCAAGCTCGCCTGCCTGGCGGCGGATGGCAAGCTGGCGCCCGGCGCACAGTGGCGCCAGGCCAGCGTGACCGGCAGCCGGTTCGTGGCGCACTACGCGCTCGCCGGCGAGCCCGGCCGCATCATCCCGACCGTGCATGGGCGCGCCCATGTCTGCGCCGAGGCGACGCTGCTGATCGGGCACAACGATCCCTTCGGCTGGGGCATCGCGACGTGAGGCCGGCGATGCTGTCGACACCGGAGCAGGCGCAGGCTTGCGGCGATGTGATCGTGATCGGCGCCGGCATCGTGGGCGCTGCCTGCGCTTTTGAGCTGGCCGGGCAGGGGCTGGACGTCTGCGTGCTGGACAGCCGCGGCGGCGGCGCCACCCACGCCGGCATGGGCCATCTGGTGATGATGGACGACAACGCGGCCGAGCGCGAGCTATGCACTTACTCGCTTGGGCTGTGGCGGGAGCTGGCCCACGATATGCCGGCCGCCTGCGCGTATCGCCAGTGCGGCACCCTGTGGGTGGCCAGCCATGCCGCGGAGCTGGAACTCGCCAATCTTCGGCATGACGCGCTGCGCTCGCAAGACATCCCGTGCGCATTGCTGAGCGCCAGTGAACTGGCCCGGCAGGAGCCCATGCTACGGCCAGGCCTGGCGGGCGCGCTCAAGGTCTCGGGCGATGCCATCGTCTACGCCCCGGCCGCGGCGTCATGGCTGCTGGCGCGCAGAGCGCCGCGCATCCGCCTGCGGCACGCCACCGTGAGCGCGGTGGCGGCAAACCGCGTCACGCTGGAAGATGGCCGGCGGCTGACCGCCGGCGCGGTGATCGTGGCCAACGGCATCCAGGCCACGCAACTGCTGCCCGCGCTGCCGATCCGCGCCAGGAAAGGCCATCTCGTCATCACCGACCGCTACCCGGCTTGCGTCAGCCATCAATTGGTGGAGCTCGGCTATGCCGCCAGCGCACATCAGAGCGACGGCACCTCCGTCGCCTTCAATGTGCAGCCGCGTGCCACAGGCCAGTTGCTGATCGGCTCGTCACGCCAGTTCGACAGCCTCGACCCTGCGGTGGACACCCGCGTCATGGCGCGCATGCTCCAGCGCGCCACCACCTACCTGCCCGCCCTGGCCGGCATGAACGCGATCCGCTGCTGGACCGGCTTTCGTGCCGCCACGCCGGATGGGCTGCCCATCATCGGCGCCTACCCTGGCCAGCCGGGCCTCTGGCTGGCGGTGGGACACGAGGGGCTGGGCGTCACCACGGCACCCGGCAGTGCGCGCTTGCTGGCGGCACTGCTGCTGGGCCACCGGGCGCCTATCGATCCCGCGCCTTTTTCCTTCGGCCGCTTCGCCCGGGGCATGGAGACGGCGCCTTCGCCCGGGCAGGGAGAGAACGCATGAGACGCAACCTGGCCAAGATCCCGACCGTGACGGTCCTCCTGAATGGCCGCGCACTGCGCGTGCCGGCGGGCATCACCGTGGCAGCGGCGCTAGCGTATAGCGATTTGCCGTTTGCGCGCCGCTCCTGCGGCGGCGAGCCACGCGCCCCGTTTTGCGGCATGGGCATTTGCCAGGAGTGTCGCATGACCATCAACGGCCAGCGCGGGCTGGCGTGCCTGACGGTATGCCGGGACGCCATGGTACTGGAGCGCACGCCATGAGGGCGCGGCGCGCAACAACCGCCGTGCGGACACCGGACCCTCGTCGGCACCAGTACGATGTGCTGGTCGTCGGTGCCGGGCCCGCCGGCATGGCGGCGGCGCGCGCGGCGGCCGAGAGCGGAAGCCGCGTCGCGCTGGTCGATGAAAACCCTGCGCCCGGCGGGCAGATCTGGCGCGATGGCCCGGGCATCCTGCTACCACCACCCGCGCGCAGCCTCCGCCACGCCGTCGCCGCGCACCGCCGCATCGCGTTGTTCGCCTCGACCCGTGTGATCGCGGCGCCGGCACCCCATGCGCTGCTGGTCGAGAACGACGAGACCGCCCTGCATCTTCATTTCCACAACCTGATCCTTTGCACCGGCGCGCGCGAGTTGCTGCTTCCCTTTCCCGGCTGGACCCTGCCTGGCGTCACCGGAGCAGGCGGCTTGCAGGCCATGGTCAAGGCCGGCGCACCGGTCGGGGGCGAGCGCATCGTCATTGCCGGCAGCGGCCCGCTACTGCTGGCGGCGGCGGCCACCGCGCGTCGCCACGGCGCGCACATTGCGCGCATCGCCGAGCAGGCGCCGCTGCCTCGCCTGATGCGCTTCGCCGGCACGCTGTGGCGCTGGCCGGCCAAGGCCGTACAGGCCATTGCCCTGCTGGACGGCCGCTATCGGGCCGGGTCCCACGTGGTGGAAGCGCTGGGCGACGACCGCCTGCGCGCGGTGCGCATCCGCCAGGGCCGCGATACCACGGAGCTTGCCTGCGACCGGCTGGCATGCGGCTTCGGACTCGTGCCGAATACCGGGCTGGCCGCGCTGCTGGGCTGCCGGCTGGATCTCGGCCCTGATGCGATCGGCGTCGATTCACGCCAGCGCACCAGCCTGCGGCACGTCTACGCCGCAGGCGAATGCACCGGCATTGGCGGCAGCGAGCTGGCGCTGCTCGAAGGCATGATCGCCGGCTACGCGGCAGCAGGCGCCGACGACCGCGCGGTCGCACTGGTGGCGTCGCGCGACCGCTGGCGCGCGTTCGCGGAGCAGGTCCGGACCACCTTCACCCTCGACCCCGTGCTCAAGACCCTGGCCCGCCCGGACACGCCGATCTGCCGCTGCGAGGATGTGCCCCTGTCGGCCATCCGCGCGCATCCGGACGCCTGGCAGGCCAAAATGCAAGTACGCTGCGGCATGGGCGCCTGCCAGGGACGGGTCTGCGCCACGGCCAACCGCGTCCTGTTCGGCTGGCCGGTGCCCACGCCGCGCCCGCCGCTGTCTCCCGCGCGCATTGGCACGCTGATGCTGGAAGACAGCCCCGCCCCGCCCTGAGCACGGCGGCCACGGTCCGCGGTTCGCCCAATAGAAGCCATGAGGAGACAATATGCCGCCAGCGCCATCCCTTTCCCGCCCCGCCTTGCCAGCCCGACACGCCGCGCGGACCTGGCAATCCTCGCCCGCACCGGCACCGGCATCGGCATCGGCAAGCCACGACGACGGCGACGACATCGCCCACCTCGTCGACATCTGCGCGGGAATGTCGACGCAGCGCCCCCGCGACATGGCCAGCCTGCTCGACGCGATATCGCTCATCACCCCCTTGCTGAACGCCATTCCCAACGTGGTGTTCTTCATCAAGGATTGCCGCGCGCGCTACCTGGTCGCCAATCTCACCCTCGCCACCCGCTGCGGCTTCAAGCGTGTGGAGCCCTTGCTGGGCAAGACCTCGGCCGAGGTATTTCCGGCCTATCTCGGCCAGCGCTACACGGAACAGGATCGCCGTGTCCTCGAGACTGGCTGCGCCATTGCCGGGCAGCTCGAGTTGCATCTCTATCCCGCGCGCGATGCAGGCTGGTGCATGACCTGCAAGCGCCCCCTGCTCGACAGCAATGGCCGCATCATCGGCATGGCCGGCATCTCCCACGACCTGCAGCTCGCCAGGGATACGCATCCGGCCTACCAGCGCCTGGCGGCCGTCGACACCTATATCCGCGAGCACTACGCGCGTCCCATTGCGCTGTCCGAACTGACCACGCTGACCGGGCTTTCGGCCGCGCAGCTCGAACGCTATTGCAAGCGCATCTTCCACCTGACACCGCGCCAGATGATCCACAAGGTGCGGCTGGAGCGGGCTTCCGAGCTGCTGTCCACCGATATGCCGATCACCGACATTGCGCTGGAGTGCGGCTATACCGATCACAGCGCCTTCAGCCGCCAGTTCAAGGCCCTGACGGGGCTGACGCCGCGGCAGTTCAGGCCGCCTGCCGGGAAGCACGCGGCGCCTGGCTGAGCATCGAACATGCGAGGGCTGCGCGTGATGCACGCGATGCCACGCGATGCGCGTTGTGCCAAGTCGTGACATGTTGTGCCGATTTCGTCCTTCTTCCATGCGGAAAGCCTCAAGCCTGAACGCCGCGCAGCTGCGAACCTGACGATGGGTTAACGAGCAGCGCCGCATCGGCGCGCCCCGCTCTGACAACAACAGGAGAAGACGATATGAGCCGCAACGCGATCCACTGGACCGGCGTGTTCCCCGCCGTCAGCACGCAATTCAAGGCCGACTATTCGCTGGATATCGACGCCACCCACAAGGTGATGCGCAACCTGGTCGCCGATGGGGTATCCGGCCTGGTGGTCTGTGGCACCGTGGGCGAAAACACGTCGATGACCACCAAGGAAAAAATCGCCGTCATCGAGGCCGCGAAGGACGCCGCCAAGGGGCGCATCCCGGTCATCGCGGGCATCGCCGAGTTCACCACCGCCTTCGCCCGGGACATCGTGAACGAAGCAGCCCGGGTCGGCGTCGATGGCGTGATGGTCATGCCGGCACTGGTCTATTCCGCCACTCCGTTTGAGGCCGCCGCGCACTTCCGCTGCATCGCCACGGGCACGGACCTGCCGGTCATGCTCTACAACAACCCGCTGGTCTACCGCAGCGACATCACGCCGGATATCCTGGTGTCGCTTGCCGATTGCGAGAACATCGTCTGCTTCAAGGATTCCTCCGGCGATACGCGCCGCTTTATCGACCTGCGCAACGCCGTGGGCGATCGCTTCGTGCTGTTTGCAGGGCTGGACGACGTGGTGCTCGAGAGCATTGCCGTGGGGGCCGAAGGCTGGATCTCGGGGATGTCCAACGCCTTCCCGAAGGAAGGAGAAACGCTGTTCCGCCTGGTCCGGCAACAGCGCTTCGACGAGGCGCTGGCGCTGTACCGCTGGTTCATGCCGCTGCTGCACCTCGACTCGCGCCCTGACCTGGTCCAGTGCATCAAGCTGTGCGAGGCGCTGGCCGGGCGCGGCAGCGCGGTGACGCGGCCGCCGCGCCTGCCGCTACAGGGCAAGGCGCTGGAACAGGTCAC
>NZ_BAAILO010000536.1:49776-57347 GCF_054589115.1 Cupriavidus sp. 8B
TGCGGGCCTGAGACAACGCCACCGGCCCGCGCGGCCGCCGCCCGCCATGCGCTCACCCGCGACGGCGGGCGCGCCGGGCGCCGTGCCTGAATGGCCATCCCCTCGATGACCAAGGAGCAACCTCCATGTCTCCAGTGCAAGGCAAGTTCAAGCGGCAGCTCTCGCTGACCGATCTCACCTTTATCGGTCTGGGCGCGATCTTCGGCTCCGGATGGCTGTTCGCCGCCAGCCACGTTTCCGCCATCGCCGGGCCAGCCGGCATCGTTTCCTGGCTGCTGGGCGGCTTCGCCGTGCTGCTGCTCGGCATCGTCTACTGCGAGCTGGGCGCGGCCCTGCCGCGCGCGGGCGGCATCATCCGCTACCCGGTCTTTTCCCATGGCGAGCTGATGGGCTACCTGATGGGCATGATCACGCTGATCGCGTTCTCCAGCCTGATCGCCATCGAGGTGGTGGCCGCGCGCCAGTATGCGGCGGCCTGGTTCCCCTTCCTGAGCCAGCCGGGGTCGAGCCACCCCACCCCGCTCGGCTGGGTGGCGCAGTTCGCGATGCTCTGCCTGTTCTTCGTGCTCAACTACTACAGCGTCAAGACCTTCGCGCGCGCCAACAACATCATCAGCGTGTTCAAGTTCGTCGTGCCGCTGCTGGTCATCGTGGTGCTGTTCACGCATTTCAAGCCGGCCAACCTGCACGTGCAGGGCTTTGCACCGTTCGGGCTGTCCGGCATCCAGGCCGCCGTTTCCGCCGGGGGCATCATCTTTGCGTACCTCGGGCTGACGCCCATCATCTCGGTCGCCAGCGAAGTCCGCTCGCCACAGCGCACCATTCCCATCGCGCTGATCCTGTCGGTGCTGCTGTCCACACTCATCTACGTGCTGCTGCAGCTTGCCTTCCTCGGCGGCGTGCCAACCGAGACATTGTCGGAGGGCTGGGCCGGTGTTGGCCAGGCGTTCTCATTGCCTTACCGCGATATCGCGCTGGCGCTCGGCGTGGGCTGGCTGGCTTTCCTGGTGGTCTCGGACGCGGTGATCTCGCCGAGCGGCACCGGCAACATCTATATGAATGCCACGCCCCGCGTGGTCTACGGCTGGGCGCGCGGCGGCACCTTCTTCAAGCTCTTTTCGCGCATCGATGCGGCGTCGGGCATTCCGCGGCCGGCCTTGTGGCTGACCTTCGCGCTGTCCGTCTTCTGGACCCTGCCCTTCCCCTCGTGGGAGGCCATGATCAACGTGGTGTCGGCCGCGCTGGTGCTGAGCTATGCGGTCGCGCCGGTCACGGTCGCCGCGCTGCGCCGCAATGCGCCCGGCCTGCAACGCCCGTTCCGGGTCAAGGGACTGGCCGTGCTCGGCCCGCTCTCGTTCATCATCGCCGCGCTGATCGTGTACTGGTCCGGCTGGGGCACGGTCTCCTGGCTGCTTGGACTGCAGATCGCCATGTTCGTGGTCTACCTGTTGTGCAAGCGCGCGGTGCCCACGCATCGGCTGAGTCTGCGGCAACAGGTGTACTCGTCGCTCTGGCTGATCGCCTTCTACCTGCTGATCATGCTGATGTCTTACCTCGGCGCCTTCGGCGGCATCGGCGCGATCGCGCATCCCTGGGATACCGCCCTGGTGGCACTCATCGCGGTGGGCATCTACTGGTGGGGCGCTTGCACCGGCATTCCGTCCGCGCAGATGGATCTCGGCGGCGACGATGACGACTAGGGAGATGGCGGTTTGTGCGGTTTGCCGCCACCTGCCGACGCACGCGTCCTGCATTCAGAACAATCCAACCTCCGGAGCACCGATGAACGATCGCATCGCCACACAGCAGCACAGCGCGCACGGCACCGGCCCCGTGCAGCTATCCCTGCGGGAGGTACGCGCGCTCGCCACCTCCACCCTGCAGCATCATGGCTTCAGCGAGCCGCATGTGCAGGGCGTCGCCGACACACTGGTGGCCGGCGAGCGCGATGGCTGCGCGTCCCATGGCCTCTACCGGCTGCTCGGCTGCATTGCCACGCGCAAGGCCGGCAAGGTGTCGCCGGACGCCGTGCCGGAGCTGCACGAGATGGCGCCCGCCCTGCTGCGGGTCGACGCCCGGGGCGGCTTCTCGCAGGTAGCCTACAAGGCGGCGCTGCCGCACCTGATCGACAAGGCCCGCACGCAAGGCATCGCTGCGCTTGGCATCAATCGCTGCGTGCATTTTTCCGCGCTGTGGGCGGACATCGAGCC
The DNA here is from genome assembly GCF_054589115.1 of Cupriavidus sp. 8B. Taxonomy (NCBI): domain Bacteria; kingdom Pseudomonadati; phylum Pseudomonadota; class Betaproteobacteria; order Burkholderiales; family Burkholderiaceae; genus Cupriavidus; species Cupriavidus sp. 8B. The sequence continues at coordinate 51,987 of NZ_BAAILO010000536.1, forward strand.
GCTGACCGATGCGGGCCTGGTCGCCCTGGCCTGCACGCCCAGCCATGCGTGGGTGACGCCGGCTGGTGGCAACAAGCCGCTGTTCGGCACCAATCCGCTGGCCTTTGGCTGGCCTCGTCCCTGCCAGCCGGCCTTTATCTTCGACTTCGCCACCAGCGCGGTGGCGCGCGGGGAAATCGAACTGCATCGCCGCGCGGGCAAGCCGATTCCGGAAGGCTGGGGCATCGATGCCAGCGGCAGGCCCTGCACCGATCCCGCCACCGTGCTGGATCACGGCGCCATGCTGAGCTTCGGCGGCCACAAGGGCGCGGCCCTCGCCGCCATGGTCGAGCTGCTCGCCGGCCCGCTGATTGCCGATATGACGAGCGTGGATTCACTGGCCTACGATGCGGGCACCAAGTCGTCGCCAATGGGCGGCGAACTGATCATTGCCATCGATCCCGCGCGCTTTCTGGGCGCGCAGTGCGATGCGGAACTGGCGCGGGCAGAGTCGCTGTTCGAGGCGATGGTCGGCCAAGGGGCGCGTCTACCGTCGCAGCGGCGTTACCAGGCACGGCAAAGCAGCCTGATTCATGGCGTGCGCATCCCACGGGCGCTGTATGACGACATCATGGCTCTGCGGCTGCCCAACGCGGCCTGAGGATCGCTACAGCAAGCCCAGTTGCCGCGCGATGGCAACCGCCTGCGTGCGGTTGCTGGCGCGCAGCTTGGCGCTGATATTGCGCAGGTGGGTGCGCACGGTGGTCTCCGAGACAAAGAGCCGATCTGCCATTGCCACATTGGAGAAGCCCTCGGCCAGCAGCTTCAGCACCTTGTGCTCCTTGGGCGTGAGGGGCTCCAGCAGCCCATGGCGCGCCTGCATGGCGGCGGCGTCCTCCGGCTCCGGCGCGCCGCCGCAGGCTTGCAGCAGGCGCTCCACATAGCCCGCGGGCAACGCGCTGCCCTGGCGCAGGCAGGCCTCGGCCACCAGCCGGCGCACGTCCGAGCTTTCGTCCGCGAAGATGCGGATGAAGCCTTCGGCCGCGCCAAAGCGCAGCGCCTCGCCCATCGCCTGCAACGCCTGCGCGGCGTCGCCGCTGCGCTGGCAGGCCAGCGCCAGCAGGATGCGCAGCTTGAGCGCGCGCCGCATCAGCTGCGCGCGCTCGGCGGCGGCGAGCTCCGTCTCGATGGCCTCGCGCGTGCGCATGGAGGGCTCGGTGAACAGCGCCAGCCGCAAGCGCCCCATGACCACGTCTTCCAGGTCGTTGGCGAAAGAGCTGACCGCGCTCAGGCCGGGCCGGGCGCGCCACAGCGCCGGGTCTGCGGCGTGTTGCAGCGCTTGCTCGGCGGCATGTTGGTTGCCTTGCAGCAGCGCCAGGCGCGCGCGCTCGAGCATGGCGCCCAGCACCAGCCGTGGCAGCCCGCGATGATGCCCAAGGTGCTCGAGCGCGGCCAGCCGCTCGTGCGCGCCGTCCACGTCGCCGCGGTCGCAGGCGATGCGGGCCAGCACGGTATGGCCGGTGATGATCTGGTCGGGCAGGCCGAGGTCGCGCGCGAGCGGCACGTACACATTGAGCAGGCGCTCCGCGCGCTCGCGCTCGTTGATCTCGTAGAGCGCATCGGCCAGCAGGATGCCGGCCATGGCGTTGCCGTTGGTGGGGCCATAGCGGTTCGGCAGCATGGTGCTGGCGGCAATGCGAAACCGCGCCAGCGCCTGCTGCAGGCGGCCCTGGCGCAGGTCGATCAGCCCTTCCACCGATTCCGAGAAGATCTTGTTGAAGTTGCTGTCGGAGCCGCGCACCACCTGCCGGGCCACGCCCAGCAGGCGCCGGGCCTCGCGGTAGTCGCCGGTGACGGCCGCCATGCGCGCCATCGAGGTGGCAAGGATGGAGTCCGGGAACGGATAGCCCATGGGCAGCGGCAGCGGATCGTCGCGGCTGTAGGCGCGCGCCTCGTCGAAGCGGTCCATCATGTTCAGCAGCATGTGGCGCAGCGCGCGCACGTGCGCCAGCAGGTCGCCCTCGGCGCCGGCCAGCGGGATGGTCTGCAGCAGCGCGATGGCGTCGGCCGGGCCGCGCGTGAACGACAATGCCCAGACATGGGCGATCTGCAGCTTGGGCCACGCGGCCAGCGCTTCGGCCGGCACGGCGTCCAGCCAGCGCGTCAGCAAGCGCATGCGGCCTTGCGCCAGCAGCTCATCCACCGAGCCCGCCAGCAACGGCAGCGCATGGGCCACTGCGCCGGCCGCCAGCGCGTGCTCGATGGCCGGCACCGGCCGGCCTTGCTGCTCGTACCAGCGCGAGGCGGCCATCTGCAAGGCGGGCACTTCGTCCGGCATGGCCTGCTGCAACTGCGCGCGCAGGAAGCTGGAGAACAGGCTGTGGTAGCGGTACCAGCGCGCGTTGGGCTGATTGGTCTGGGCGGGCGGCTCGGCGCCGCCGTGGCGCTCGCCATCCAGCGGCATCAGGAACAGGTTGGCTCGCTCCAGCCAGGCCAGGATCTCCTCGCTGTCGGCGGTGCCGCTTACGGCATCGCACAGCGGCCCGCTGAGCTGGTCGAGGATGGAGGTACGCAACAGGAAGGCACGCACCGCATCGGGCAGGTGGAGGTAGACGTCCTCCACCAGGTAATCGGCAATCGCAGCGTTCGAGCCGGAAAAGCCGGCGATGAAGGCATCCGGCTGGCCGCGCCGCTCCAGCGCCACCGACGCCAGCCACAACGCGGTGGCCCAGCCCTCGGTGCGCCGGTGCAGCGTGGAGATGGCGGCGGGCTGCAGCGCCAAGCCGCGCGCGCGGCGCAGGAAGGCATCGGTCTCGTCGGCGGTAAAGCGCAGCTGGGCCGGCTCGATCTCCAGCAGCTCGCCACGGGCGCGCAAGCGCGCCAGGCCGGACTCCGGGACCCAGCGCGTGCCCACCACCAGGCGGGCGCCAGGCGGCAGTTGCTCCACCACCTGCCAGACCAGGCCGGCCACGGCGGGGTTCTGCAAAGCCTCGAAGTCATCCAGGAACAGCGTGAAGGGGCGGTCGTGGGCCGCCATGCGGTCGATCAGCGCGAGCGCATGCTCGCCCACCGACTGCGGCGCCGGCTGGGCCGCGGCGAGCGGCGTGCCGCTCTTGCGCAGCACCAGTTCGAAGGCGGCTTCCAGCGAGCCGAGAAAGCGCGTGGCATCGTTGTCCGCGCGGTCCAGCGTGAGCCAGGCCGTGGCTACGCCCTCAGCATCCAGCCGCGCCCGGCATTGCAGCATGGCGGTGGTCTTGCCGAACCCGGCGGGTGCGCGCACCAGCACCAGCTTGACGAAGCCGGCGGCGCACACCGCGTCGCAAATGGCGCGGCGTTCCACCTGGAACGGAGTCAGCATGGGCGGGCGCAGCTTCGCCACCAGGGTGGCGGCGCGGGCGGCGCCCCGTTGGCCCGCGCTGGTCTCCTCGATTGTTGCCATTCGCCGTGTCTTCCTGTTGGCGGTGGCATCCACGAAAAGGTGGATGCCACGCGATCGGCACCGGCTTATGGTTGCCGGCTGCTGGCGCCACATGCGCCAGGGATCGAACGGCTGATTATGGCGTAAACGCCCGCGCGGCACGCGGCGCGTGCGCGATGCCGCGTCGGCGGCCCCAATACCAGCTACACCAGCTTGTTCTCCCGCCCCGCCCAGTAGCGCTCGCGCAGCAGCCGCTTGAGCAGCTTGCCGGTAGGCAGGCGCGGCAGCTCGGCGGCAAAGTCCACCGAGCGCGGGCACTTGATGGCGGACAAATGGGTGCGGCAGAAGGCCAGCAGCTCGTCGGCCAGCGCCGGGCCGGCGTGCGCCATGTCGAGTGGCTGCACCACCGCCTTGACCTCCTCGCCAAAGTCCTCGTTGGGCACGCCGATCACCGCCACGTCCATGACCTTGGGATGGGTCATCAGCAGGTTCTCGGCCTCCTGCGGATAGATGTTGACCCCGCCGGAGATGATCATGTTGGCCTTGCGGTCGGTCAGGTAGAGATAGCCCTCCTCGTCCACGTAGCCGACATCGCCCAGCGTGGTCCATCCGGGGTGCACCGGGTGGCGCGACTGCGCGGTCTTGTCGGGGTCGTTGTGGTAGACGAAGCTGCGCCCCTCGGCAAAGTAGATGGTGCCGGGCTCGCCCGGGCCCAGCAGCGCGCCGCTGTCGTCGCAGATGCGCAGCTGGCCAACCGATGCCCGGCCAACCGTGCCCTTGTGGCTAAGCCAGTCGGCCGAGCCCACCGCCGTGGATCCGTTGCCCTCCGTGCCCGCGTAGTACTCCCAGATGATCGGCCCCCACCATGCGATCATCTGCTCCTTGACGGCCACCGGGCACGGCGCCGCGGCATGCACGGCAAAGCGCAGCGAGGACACATCGTGGCGCTGGCGCACTGCCTCGGGCAGCTTGAGCATGCGCGAGAACATGGTCGGCACGACCTGGGTGTGGGTGATGCGGTGCGCGGCCACCAGCCGCAGGAATTCCTCGGCATCGAAATGCTCCATCACCACCGAGGTGCCGCCGAGCTGCTGCACCGCCATGTTGTAGCGCAGCGGCGCGGCATGGTAGAGCGGCGCGGGTGACAGGTAGCGCGTGTCCGGCCCGAACTGGTAGAGCGACTGGCACATCAGCGCCACCGTGCCGGGCACGTCGATCTGCTGGTTGGCCGGCGGCGTGAAGACGCCCTTGGGGCGGCCGGTGGTGCCGGAGGAGTACAGCATGTCGGTGCCCGCGCATTCGTCCTCGATGCACCATCCGGGATACCCGGCCAGCGCCGTCTCGTAGGCGGCAAAACCCGGCACCGTGCCATCCATCATCAGGCGTGCGACCAGGCTTGGCGCCCTGGCCGCCAGCCCCTGCGCCACCGCGGCCTGCGCGTGCGAGGTGACCAGCATCCTGGCGCCGCTGTCGGCCACGATATGTGCCGCGTCGTCCACGTTCAGGCGCGTGCTGATGCATACGTAGATCAGCCCCGAGCGCTGCGCGCCCCAGCACAGCTCGAACAGGCGCGGGTGGTTCTCCAGCAGGAAGGCCACGCGGTCGCCGGGCTGCAGTCCGTGGTCGCGGAACAGGCGCGCCACCTGGTTGGAGCGCTCGTCAAGCTCGCGGTAAGTGACAACGGTGCCGCCGGCCATGATGATGGCCGGCTTGTCCGGGGTGCGCTGCGCATGAACATGCGGGTGCATGACTGACCCTCCTGGAAGTGGGTGTGGCCGAACTGGGTGACTGGGCAACTGGGTGACTTGAAGACTTCGGTATCGCGGAACTGGCAGGGATGGCATTGCGTGCACACATTGTCGGGACATGCCCCCCTGGCGGGCATCGTCGGATGCGACGAACGCGCCTTGATGCGGTGCCGCAAACGCCCGTGCCGCCGCACGCGCGGCGCGCCTCGCGGCAAG
>NZ_BAAILO010000536.1:57440-61420 GCF_054589115.1 Cupriavidus sp. 8B
CCGGCGGCCCCTTCACATAATGGCAGGTGCCCCAGCAACCGCGCCAAGGAACCACCGTGGATTTCCAATTCAGCGAAGAACAATCGATGTTGCGCGACACGCTCGCGCGCTACCTGGCCGACCACTACAGCTTCGAGGCTCGCCAGGCGGCAATCCGCTCGCCCGCTGGCTGGCGGGCGTCCTGCTGGCAAGCCCTGGCGCAGGAGCTAGGGCTGCTGGGCGCCGCGTTCCCGGAACGGTTCGGCGGGCTCGGCGGCAATACCGTCGACCACACGATCGTGATGGAGCAGTTCGGCCGCCACCTGGTGGTGGAGCCTTACGTGTCTACCGTGGTGCTTGGCGGCGGCGCCTTGCTGCATGGCAGCGAGGCACTGGCCGCCAGCTGGCTGCCGGCGATCATCGGCGGCGAAGCCACCGTGGCCTGGGCGCACGCCGAGCCACGCAGCCGTTACTGCCTGCACGATGTACAGACCGGCGCCGTCCGCGCGCAGGGTGGCTGGCGCCTTAGCGGCCACAAGGCGGTGGTGGTGGCCGCGCCGTGGGCCACGCATCTGGTGGTAAGCGCGCGCACCAGCGGCACCCGGCGCGACCGGGACGGCATCAGCCTGTTCTGGATCGAGCGCAACACGCCCGGCGTGACGCTGCAGGAATACCCTACCGTGGATGGCTCCCGGGCGGCCGACGTGCGCCTGGAAAACGTCTTCGTGCCGGACGGCGGCTTGCTGGGCGTCGAGGGCGGCGCGCTGGCGCTGATCGAGCGCCTGAGCGACGAGGCCGCGGTGGCGCTGTGCGCCGAAGCCGGCGGCGCCATGAGCCGGATGCTCGGCGACACAGTCGACTACGCGCGCCAGCGCAAGCAGTTCGGCGTGCCGATTGCCACCTTCCAGGTGCTGCAGCACCGCATGGCCGACATGTATGTACAGCTAGAGCAAACCGTGGCGCTGACACAAGTCGCCGCCATGCAGGCCGGCGCCGAGCCCGCGCAGCGCGCGCTCGCCGCCAGCGCCGCCAAGGCGCAGGCGGGGCAGGCCGGCAGGTTCGTCGGCCAGGCCGCGGTGCAGATCCATGGCGGCATGGGTGTGACGGAGGAACTGGCGGTTGGCCACTACTTCAAGCGCGTCACCGCGATCGACCTGCAGTTTGGCTCCGCCGAACACCACCTGCGCCGCTACGCCGACCTGCTGTATCCGGCTGCCGCGTGAGCCCACGCATCCCAGCCCCGCACTGACGAACATCCCGAGGCCCATCGATGAATCTCGATTTCTCCCCGCAAGAGCTGCAGTTCCGCGACGAGGTCCGTGCCTGGATCAAGGAAGCCTTCGACCCCGGCCTCAAGGCCCTGATGGCGCGCACCAAGAATGGCTACCTCGACAAGGAAGGCCAGGTGCGCTGGCAGAAGAAGCTGTTCGAACGTGGCTGGGCCGCGCCCAACTGGCCCGAGGAATATGGCGGCCCGGGCTGGTCTCCGGCCGAGCGCTACCTGTTCCAGGCGGAGACGGCCGCCGCCGGCTGCCCGACCGTGTCGCCGATGGGCCTGAGGATGGTGGCGCCGGTGATCATGAAATACGGCAGCCCGGAGCAAAAGGCGCGCTTCCTGCCGCCCATCCTGCGCTCCGACATCTGGTGGTGCCAGGGCTATTCGGAACCCAATTCCGGCTCCGACCTGGCCTCGCTGCAGATGCGCGCCGAGCGCGGGCGCGATGCGCATGGCGAGCACTACATCCTCAATGGCTCCAAGATCTGGACCACGCATGCGCAGTGGGCCGACTGGATGTTCTGCCTGGTGCGCACCAGCCGCGACGCGCGGCGCCAGGACGGCATCTCCTTCGTGCTGGTTGACATGCGCACGCCCGGCATCACGGTGGCGCCGCTGCCCACGCTGGATGGCCCGGTCGAGGGCCAGCAGGAAGTCAACCAGGTCTTCTTCGACAATGTGCGCGTGCCGGTGGAGAACCGTATCGGCGAGGAGGGCCTGGGCTGGACCTACGCCAAGTACCTGCTCGAATTCGAGCGCGGCGGCAGCTACGGCCCGATGCTGCGCCAGCAACTGGCCAAGGTGGCGCGCATCGCGGAGCAGGAGCCCGGCGAGGATGGTGGGCGCTTGCTCGACGATCCGGCGTTCCGCCGCAAGCTGGCGGAGCTGCACGTGCGCGCGGCCGCGCTGGAGGCGAGTGAGCTGCGGCTGTTTTCCAGCGTGGCATCGGGCACCTCGATCGGCGCCGCCTCCAGCATGCTAAAGCTGGTGGGCACCGAGACCATCCAGGCCATCAGCGAGCTGGCGGTGGAAGCGGCCGGGCCGTACGCGCTGCCCTTCGTGCAGGACGGCTGGGGCGAATTGCAGGGACGCGCCACGGGGCCGCAGGTAGGCCCCGGCTATGCCGCGCCGCTGGCGCCGCGCTACTTCAACTATCGCAAGGCATCGATCTACGCTGGCTCCAACGAGATCCAGCGCAACATCATCGCCAAGCTGGTGCTAGGGCTGTAAGCAGGTAAGCAGATAAGCGGCACCTTCCGTGCAGCGGCCCGCCAGCCGGGCTGCGTTCCCGCCCGGCGGCCTCGCCGGCTGGCCGGCGTCCACGTCTTCACCGGCTTCCAGCGCCGCGGTCACGGTAGCCCGGATCGATTGTGCCTTGAGCAGCAGGCGCAGGGCGATGTCGGCGCCACGGCTGGCCGCCACGCGCGCGACGAAGGCCCGGCGCGCCGGCTCGCCCAGCGTGGCGACGTGCGCGGCTTCGCACAGCACATGCCATGCGGCGGGCTGGCCGTCGAACTGTTGCCGGCGGCGCAGCAGGGTGGCGTCGATGGCGGCGGCGATTTCCGCGTCCCTCGCGGTGTGATTGCGCATGGTGCTCTCCTGAACGGGAAACCGGGGTTAGGGCCAGGCGCGGACCGCGCCACGATCGTTGCTGCCGTGACTGCTGCCCGCCTGGAACCTGGCGCCGCGCTGGCGGGCGGCATGGATGGCTTCGCTCTTGTTGCTGACCTGCAGGCGCTGGTACAGCAGCGCGACATGGCTCTTCACGGTAGCCACCGAGATATTGAGCAGTTGGCTCACGGTCTTGAGCGGATAGCCGTGCGACAGCAGGACCAGCACCTCGTACTGGCGCGGCGTGAGCTTCAACATGCGCGCCTCGTCGCGCAGCAGGTCGATGCGCCCACCTTGCGCCGCCAGCGCCTGCAACGGCGCGTAGGGATGTGGGACCGGCGCGCCATGCCAACGCGTGTCATCGGCCAGCACCAGCCGGATCGCCGCCTCGATCGCGGCGAGCGACGACGCCTTCGGCAGCCACGTGCAGATGCCCCGCGCCAGATCCGGCGACAACACGGGCGGCAACGTGCCATCAACCAGCAGCAGCAGGTACTGCGCCGATAGCACGGTGCGTGCGGTCTCCAGCAGCGCGCGTGCGCGATCCTGCGTCTGCGGCAAGCCGAGGATCACCAGCGCAATGTCGTTCATCTGCCCCTGCAGCAGGGCGAAATCGGCCGGGTCCAGGCAGATCACATGGCCCAAGCCCTCGACGCCACCGAGCATGCGCAGCAGGCCGAGCCGCAAGATCGGGTTGTCCTCGATCAGGAGTGCATTCATGACCGCGTACCTCCGTGCGACCTGCTGCGTTCCGGTTCCATCTGCTCCCTCCTTGGCAACGACATGCCCATCCGGCTTGGCTGGTATCCGCGGCAACGTTGTCACAGGCAATACAGCAAGCCGTGTGCCAACTGCAAGGCATTGAGCGCAGCGGGTGCGAGGGGAATTGCGTGAGGGATGGCGCCGGCCGGGAAGGCAGGCGCCATAACGCCTTGCGGGATGGCGTGCCAGGCAGGAAGGACTTCGCTGCGCGTATCGCCAGCCAAGAGCGCCCCCCGGGGGGCCGGCTGCGTGTTACGCGTTACGTAACGTGTTCCGTGGGGCAGGTGGAGGCATTCAAGAAGAATGTGTCCCGATGATCACTGACTCGTTGCGCTCTCCCATGAAATGGGAG
>NZ_BAAILO010000536.1:61529-65399 GCF_054589115.1 Cupriavidus sp. 8B
GCCTCAATTGACCCGTCGGTTGTACCCTTCCCAGTATGGCTCGCGCAGCTTCCTGCGCAGCAGCTTGCCGGACGGGTTGCGCGGCAGCGCATCGACAAACTCGATGCTCTTGGGGATCTTGTAGCCGGCCAGCCGCTCGCGCGCCCACGCCACAATGCTGTCGCGATCTGGCGCCTGCCCGGGCCGCGGCACGACGATGGCCTTGACCGCCTCGCCCCATTTCTCGTCGGGCACGCCGATCACGGCCACATCCGCCACCTGCGGGTGGCCATAGATCGCACTCTCGACCTCGGCGGGATACACGTTCTCGCCGCCGCTGATGATCATGTCCTTGACCCGGTCGTGGATGTAGACATAGCCCTCGGCGTCGAGAAAGCCGGCGTCGCCGGTGCGCAGCCAGCCGTCGGCGTCGATGGTGCGCGCCGTCTCGTCGGGCTGCTTCCAGTAGCCCGCCATATTCTGCGGCGAGCGGATCATCAGCTCGCCGACTTCGTCCGGCGGCAGGCGCCGGCCTTCCCAGTCCACCACCACCACTTCCACGCCGGGCAGCGGCTTGCCGGCGGCCCGCATGCGCGGCACATCGTCGGTGGTGTGGTCTTCCGGCGGCAGCGCCACCACCGTGCCGGTGGTCTCGGTCATGCCGTACTGCTGCGCAAACCCGCAGCCGAAGACTTCAATGCCTTCGCGCAGCAACGCTGCCGGGATCGGCGCCGCGCCATAGAGCAAGGTCTTCAGGCGGGAGTAGTCGATGCTGCGCGCGCGCGCGTCGCGCAGCACGAACTGCATCGCCGCGGGCACCAGGAACAGCTTGCTGATGCGCTCGCGCTCAAAGAAGTCAAGCACCGCGCCGGGATCGAAATCGCGCGCCACCACGCCCTTGGCCCCGGCAAGCAAGCTGCGCAAGCCCCAGCCCGAGCCGCCGATATGCGCCACCGGCATCGCCACCAGCGAAACATCGTCGTCCGTCCAGCGCGACCAGGCGATATCTTCGCGCTCGCTGGCCTCCGTGCCCGCGGTCAGGTTGCGGTGGGTCAGCATGGCGCCCTTGGGACGGCCGGTGGTGCCCGACGTATACAGTTGCAGCACCACATCATGCGCGGCGGGCTGGTGCGCCGGCGGCGTGGGGGCATGCGCGTCGCGCCAGTCCGCATAGGCGTGCCAGTCTGGCTGGCCGCCTTCCATGGCGATCACCTCGCGCACCAACGGCAGCGTGGGCAGCAGCTTGCGCACCAGGTCCGCCGATTCCGGCCCCACGAACAGCAACGCGGCATCGGAGTGGCCAACGATATAGCCAACCTCCGGCGGCGCCAGGCGCCAGCTCGCGGGCGCCATCACGGCGCCCATCTTGGCCGCCCCCAGCAGCAGCTCAAAGTAGTGATCGCAGTTCTTGCCGATATAGCCGATGCGCTCGCCGGGCCCGACCCCCGCGGCCGCCAGCGCCTGGGCGACGCTGTCGCTCTGGCGGTCCAGCTCCAGATAGGTGGTCAGCCTGCCTTCGAAGGCGTAGGCCACCGCATCGGGCCGCCGCTGCGCGAAGTGGCGCAGCGCATGCGGCAGTGTGGCCAGGTAACTGAAATCCATCAGCGTCTCCTTCTCTCGGTCCTGCTGCATGCGCGCGCCCTTTATTATTTTTCTGAGTTGCCGGATCAGCGCGGGGCCATGCGGATGGCGCCATCGAGCCGCACCGCTTCGCCGTTGAAGTAGCTGTTGCGGCACATCTCCAGCGCGAGCGAGGCAAACTCTTCCGGCGCGCCGAGCCGCTTGGGGAACGGCACCGAGGCGGCCAGCGCGGCCTTGACGTGTTCCTGCGCGCCTTGCAGCAGCGGCGTGTTGAAGATGCCGGGCATGATGGTGTTGACGCGAATGCCTTCGCCGGACAGGTCGCGCGCAATCGGCAGGGTCATGCCGACCACGCCAGCCTTGGAGGCGGAGTATGCCGCCTGGCCCATCTGCCCGTCCTGCGCCGCCACCGAGGCGGTATTGATGATGACGCCGCGATCGCCGTCGCGCGCATCCAGCGTGAGCATGCCGGCGGCCGAGCGCGCGAGGCAGCGGAAGGAGCCGATCAGGTTGATCTGGATGATGCGCTCGAACGCGTCCGAGGCGAAGAAGCGGATCTGGTCCGGCGCTTCCTTGGCGCGCGATGCGGTCTTGATGGCGTTGCCGGTGCCGGCACAATTCACCAGGATGCGTTCCTGCCCGAGTGCCGCGCGTGCCTTGGCGAAGCCGGCTTCGACTTCGGCTTCCGACGTCACGTTGACCTGGCAGAACACGCCACCGAGCTCACGCGCCACGGCCTCGCCCTTCTCCGCGTTCATGTCGAACAGCGCGACGCGCACGCCGTGCGCCGCCAGCGCCCGCGCGGTGGCTTCGCCCAGGCCCGACGCGCCGCCCGTGATCACTGCCGTTACCGATGCATTGAGTTCCATCTTGTCTCCACGTCTTCTTGATGTGTGCTGAACCATTCCCCGTTGCCCGTCGGCGCGCAACGCTACGCGCAACGGCGGAATGCCTGAGTCCGGCGAGCCCAATAGACAGGCTTGCCGGCGTGGTATGGAGATTCAGGGATGACGGCGCGCAACGCATCGTCGGAAGCGACGAATGCATGAAAGCGCAAGAAAGCGCAAGAAAGCGTGAGTACGCCAGCGCGCGGCGCGAACGCTGCTGCCCACGGGACATGCCCGCGGGCAGCAGCATTGGCCACTTGAAGAATCGGCGGCTTGCCTAGCGTCGCGTTGCCAGGTGATACAGCGCCAGCAGGATCACCGCGCCCAGCACGGCGCCGACAAAGCCGGCGGACTGGCCGGGCCGGTACCAGCCCAGCGCTTGCCCAAGGAAGGTCGCTGCCAGCGAGCCGACGATGCCCAGGCCGGCGGTCAGGAAGAAACCGCTTGGCCCGCGCCCGGGCGTGAGCAGGCGCGCCACCAGTCCGGCGAGAAAGCCGATGAGAATGACCCAGATCAGGTGCATGCCATGCCCTCCTGACGACGCTTCCCGCGGCTCACTTGCATGCCTTGCCGTGGTCTGCATGGAAGCCTTGCGCGGTGGCGTCGGCTTCACTCATGTAGGCACCGTTCTTGGTCTTGCCGTAGTACTTGGTGCCGGGGCAGTGATAGACCTTGGAAGTCTTGTTGACCCATACCTGACCAGGGCCGCCACCCGGGGCGGCGGCAGCGGCGGGCGCGGCCGGCTTGGCCATCGGCACGGAGGCAGCGGGCGCCGCAGGCTTGGCCATTGGCGCAGCAGCAGCGGGTGCGGCGGGTGCTGCGGGCGTGGCCTGGGCGCGCGCCAGGTGCGGGACCGAGGCGAAGAGCGCTGCGGCCAGCAGCAGGGGCAAGCCAATGCGCCGGCCGAGCGGGGCTGGCGACGCGGTAACGGAGTTCAAGGCTTTCATAGCATTCATGACAGGCTCCTGCGGTAACAATGCCATTGGGACAACGAAACGACAGGGCTGCATACAGCCGCAACCCGACCGACACGCAATACCTCACTCAACGGCCCGCACCGCCACTCCGTTGACCGCAAACGGCAGACACGGGCACGTGACCATGGTACGCGGGCAGCACGCCCCACCTGCTGCCGGCGCGAGATGCGCCATGCCGGATGCGCTGTGTGACCGGCAAGGCCTGTTGCGGCGCTGCACGATTCCACGGCGTGTGCGGTATCCGCAATGGGCTACAGTGTCAGGCATCCCCCCGGCGTTGCCCGGGCACTCTCTACCCGCATGGGATGACGCTCGTGATCAGGTCCCACCTAACCCACCTAACCCACCTAACGTTACCGGCCGCGTGCCGGCCCGGCGCGCTGCTGATGCTGATGCTGATGCTGTTGCTCTGGCTCGCGCTGGCGGCGCCGCCGGCACTGGCGGCG
>NZ_BAAILO010000537.1:0-336 GCF_054589115.1 Cupriavidus sp. 8B
CTCCCCCGGCCGAGCGCCGGGGAAGTTTTCTCTCAAAAGCGATAGCAAATTCGTCGTCTATTGGCGTACTGCCTTCGCGTTATTGGCTGTAAGCTCGTCGTTGGAGCGTTGTTCGCACTGGTACGGATCAGTCCAAACAGCGTTTTGCCCGCGTCTCTGACGCATCGACCTCTGCCAGCCCAGCTGGCGCATTCATTGAAACTTCCCACAGGGACACCTTCCCTGTGGGTTAGGTGGCTTTGTGGGACTCACCTTTTTAGGAATCCCCATGAAAGTCAATCCTTCCCAACTGCACACCCTGCTCGCGGCCTTCATTCCCGCACGCCTGCCCGTCCT
>NZ_BAAILO010000538.1:0-200 GCF_054589115.1 Cupriavidus sp. 8B
ACGGCGCGCACACCATGCACTCGAATCCCTTCCCTGCAAGCTGCCGGTAAAGGCCATAGCCGCAAGGGCCTGCCTCGTAGACGATGCGGATCCGGCTCGCTTTAGACTGCAGGCGCTTGCACAGGCGATCGATATCGGCCTTCGAGGTACCGATCTTGCCAAGCAGTTCGACCTCGCCCGCGCCGAGTGCGTAGGCGACC